>NZ_CP018866.1:1840961-2148076 GCF_002250055.1 Sutcliffiella cohnii | reverse complement strand
TTTTAATTTGATCATTATAATCCATGTCCTTACCTCCCTTTAACCATTCGTTTCTATTTTTAAAAAGTTTTCCTTAAAGGGTAATTTGTTATGATCAGCTATTCTATATCCGACGACCCGAAAACCCCTTTGTCTTAAAAAGTGAATTCCAATAATTTTTTCGAGTATGCCTGATACAACTACATGTTTGGAATTTCATTAAAGTTTCTCTTAAGATAGGCAGTTGGAATATTGATTGTTCCTTTGTCGATAAAAGGAACAACATTAACAAGTACTATATTATACCCATATGGGTATAATGTCAACTAGATTAAATAATAGAGTGGGTAGATCAATACATATTGAAAGTGGTTGATAAATGCCGTCTACTGAGGAATAGGTGTTTCCTTTTCAAAGAAAATAAAATAGCATCGATATTCGAGGCTTATTTTATTATTTTTTATATAGAACTATTGTTACTAATTTAAATACTACTATTTATACAACTAATTAGCCGATCTTCAATATCCTGAGCAAATTGTTTCATCTTTTCATCATTCAGAAGACTAATGAGTGCTGTTGGTTTGGGCATCCCAATTTTCGTTTTTCCATGGTTGTCATCATAAACAACTATTTTACAAGGCAAGAAGTATCCAGCCATTTCGTTTTCATTTAACACTCTCTGTGCTTCATGTGGGTTGCATACTTCGAGCACTTTAAACTCTTTATGGAATTCTAGACCCTTTTCCTGGAACTTTTTCTTAAGATCAAAACTCCATAAAACACCAAATTTTTCTTCTTTTAAGCTTTCCTCCAGACTTTTAATTGCTTTTTCCATATTTTTATCTGTAACAGCCGTATAATCAAACATAATTATCTTCCTCCCTGAGTCTATTTCATATCAATTGAAATAACTTAATCGCTCGTTTCAAAGAAATAACATTTAGAATTGCTAAAATTAATTTGCTTTTAGAATTCTCTTACATTCACCAAATGCTTTTTTTCATATCAGGTATTTTATTTATAACAAATGTCATGATTACTTTGTTTGCACTATGGTCTTTTAGCTGTATGTTTTCCAAATCACTTTAGATATATTAAATAATTTGGCGTTTTTCCTGATCTGATCTTTCCTTTAATAACTCCAACATCTTAGGTTCAATATCAACAGCATAAACAGTTGGTAGGCTATTGACAGTTTCGTGCAATCAAGTGAAAATAATATTTATAATTTACTTTACCATAAATACCTTATAGCCTTTAAAGCGTTCCTCATTAATTTGGGCCGATTGCGGAACAAACTAACATTCAATTCTGCTAATCAACAGCTTCTTCTTTTTTATTAACTTTGAACTCTCTAACAGATTCTAGCAAGCTATCAGATTTCCTTTCTCCGAGGTTTTCAAGAAAGTCAATAAATTCTCCTTCGCCATTTTCATCGCCAAAATCGTCCATTAAGTCATTAAGTTCCCATTCAATAGTCTGTAACTCTAGGGTTGAACAGGTGTTTAGGAAGTCCATCGTATCATACATATCATTACGAAGTTTCGTATAAATCTCCCACGAGTCTTCTTCCCACCATCTTGAATCTCTTCGGTTCATCATCCAGCGAATTTTATCAATAACTAGCATTAAGGTCACTCCTTCACCTTGTTAAATGCATACTTTTTTCCCTTGCTACAGGCACCTCAAACGGAAGATTAGGAGGTTTACGGTTTAGATCAATGCGGTATTTGCCGAATCGATTGACGTGAGCTGTAACATAGGGGCTTAAATAGGAAATCAGCTCTTCATCATAATCATTTCCGTCTTGCATGTAGTCATGGAGAATACGAGATAAAGAGAACACATTATAAAAGATAAGACAATTGGCCACTAGGTGGTTATATTTAATGACCTTACGCTGTTTTTCCCTGTCATTCTCAGCGATAATCCCTTCGCCACCAAAGAATAGCCACTTGGTAAACCCATTAAAAGCTTCACTTTTATTGGTAGCTGCTTGAATCGTTCCTCTCAGTTCCTCGTCAGCCATATATTTTAATAAAAACATCGTTCGTATCACTCTTCCAAGCTCGCGAAACGCCTGATACAGCTTATTCTTTTTGCTGTATGTACCTAGTTTATTAAGAATGGTAGATGGGGTAATTTTACCTGACTGGATCGACATAGCAACTCTAATCATATCCGGATAATGAGTCTCAATGAGCTCCCAATCGATTTCTCCTGAAAAAAGATCATCAATATGCTCATATACCTCTTCTTTACAAGGACGAAATAATTTTAAATCTTTCCAATTACGAATTCTGGGCATTAACTGAATACCTAGTAAAGAAGAAAGCCCAAAGACCGTTGTACTCTGTCCTTGAGTATCTGAATGGAGAATTTCAGGTCGAATTTCGGCTTTATCATTCATCAAAATATCTAAAATATGAATCCCTTCCCATACTCCGCAAGGAATAAAATTGCTGAATAAAGCAATATAGGTATCCGAAACATGATAATAGCCAATTCCGCCATATCCTCCATAGCGAATATGGTTTTCGGATAAAAGATTTTGCTCATATAAATCCCATTTGGTTCCATCGGCTGAAGCTCTCTTTCCATCACCCCAATATTTTGGAAGATCGAATTGGTTATAGGCATTAATAATATATTGAATCGCTTTGTCTAGGTTTTCTATAGTTACATGACGTTGATTAATCCAAGCTATTTGTTTTCTGTCTAGACTTCCTATTGATCGAGCTGCTTGAGTCGGTCCTAAATTACAACCATAGCAAAAGGCATTTGTAATATACCGTTCAACGGCATTGTCTAATTTCGCTTCATGTCCTGAAATGGGACCAAAAAAACGGGTCCAATTTAACCAGTATTCAGTATCGGCCAACATATCCAGTACATTGATTGGTTCTAAGTTTTCGGCTATATATCCTTCAAACTTCTTTAATTCAGTGGGGATTTTTTTCTTCTTTAACTTTCCAATCACAACTTCGCCATTTTCAATTCGTACCTGTTCATTGTGAGGAAAGGATTGATCTGTTTGGCTTGTAACTTGTTTAAAATCTTGCTGTGTCTTTCTAACGAAATCAGTTCCAGAAACAGGCAAATTTACATGCTTGCAAAAATCGGCTAAATTCTCCTCATAGTCTTTCCATGTAATAAGCTGCTTTCGGTAATCTGCATATTTTTCACTTCCTTCTATATATAAGTCTCCTGCTTTTAGCTCTAGCATAATTTGCGACAAGACGCATACTTCAAAGTGACGGCGATTGATTTCATCAGGCATTTTTTCCTTCTTCTTTTTAGGACTAAGCCATCGCCACCAGGAATCAGGAATCCAAGACAAGTCTAATAAAGATGTTATATCCCAGTCCTTTCGCAACTTTCCATTCTTTTCAATATGAACAATTGATATGTATTCCTTTTTCGTATATTGATGAGAGAGGAGAAAAGAAATCGCCTCTTCCAATGCTTTATCTTGTGTTGTTGAACGAAGTGGAATGGATTTAAGAATTTTAAATAATGTAGCTCGGTGGCTTTTATAGAATTGCCATAGGAATAGATAATAGTTGTCTCCACTAAGGGCTAAATGGTTTTCGCAATCTTGTAACACTTGCGCTTCTTGCTCTTGGAGTACCTTTTGCATCTCCTGAATTTTTTCTTCAGGGCTGCCTTCCGTTTGATAAGCAAGTAGTAATTCCTGGAGGGTTGATATTAACGAATCCGTACGTTTTTGTGTTTTTTCTTTATGATCCTTTAAACGTTGACGGCCTTTTTTATGAATGCTCATCATCCTTTTAATGAGCATTTCTCCAATATCATCTAATATTTTTGACAATTGCATTGATACAAAGGAAAGCGCAAGCGCATATCTTTTTTTAGACTCCATTTCCATCATACGAGAGGCACCTAACGTTTTGGCTTCAGCTGCCATTTGTTTTACTTTGATATAAGGAATATCTTCAAGGAAATCGGTCGGAATGTGCTGGTTTATTAACCAATTCCGACGTACAATTAAATTGTTGAGGTGTAATAAAGTAGCTCTTTTCGCGTCCTCCTTCAGTTCATTCCAAGGACTGTAAGCAGTGCCCTCGGGTACCTGAAAAAGGTGATCTATATTCTTTTTTTGTTCATCATTTAGTGCATGATCAATCTGATGATAGATGGCACGATATGATTTAGTTCGAACATCATTGGCTGCATCTTTTAAGGTATTATAGACAGGTAATTCGTATCGTTGACGGATTAATTCTTCAATGGCAGCATTAACTAGATCGGCCGGGTCATCCTTGTTAAATGCTAGTTTGCTCATTGTATCAATCAAAATTTGATGGGCCTCATGATCAAATGGCCGAAGCTGAAGGTAATCCCGAACAAAGCGAAAATGCCGTTTGGCAGTTCTTGTTTCACTATACGTTTTCCACTCTTCTTTCGCAGGCAAAGGCAAGTATGCTTTTTTCGCAATATGTCTGATAATGGCTTCTGGAACATCGACAATACGGATAAAAAATCCAAGCTTCTGTACGGTTTTGATTAAAACAAGTAAGGCTAATTCCTGCAAAGTGCCTTTAGACTTAACCTCTGCCCATTCTATTTCATTCATCACTGGGGTGTACACTTCTTCCAAATCTTTCTCGGTCAGATTACTCTTAAATCTGGGGTATATGGTATCCTGAATACTTGGCAAATCATATCCCACCTTTATCTGAATTTTTAGATTCCCTATTTTATAATAAATAAAAACCTATCGTTTTGATAGGTTCGGTTAAATTATCCATTATTTTCCATAGTGGCCCCTCAATGTGCGAATCGTTTCCGTACCCCTTATTGCACGTACAACAAATTTCACATTAGGTTTTATACTAACAACCTTTCTTTGGTTTCTCTCCATCGTTCTCCCACCCTAAATTAATATATCTGGTTTCAAAGGATTGAAGTTCAAAGTTCCCTTTTAAATTAGACCATAAAGACTCGTAAAGTTTTTCTGTATATGATTCAGTTGTATATCTAGTAATTTTTGATATATAAGATAATTCAAATGGTTCATTTTGTGCTAATACAAACAAATTAAAAATACCCATACGTCTTATCATTTGAGGTGAAACCGTATAATTAATATTAGCTATCGAACTGTATTTCCGAAACATTTTGTTAATTGCATCCCTTGTCATTGGACCCTTTTGTCCAATTAATAGTTTGTTACTTTGATAAATGGGTCTGACTTCTAAATAGTCTTTTATCATTTTAATAAGAGGCTCAGTTATGCTAATTTTTCTTATAGTAGACTGGGATTTTGCACCTTTTGAAATTTTAAATCGTATATAACCTTGTGACGGATTAGTAATTTCTATATCATCCAGTTCAATATTAATAAGTTCAGAAATCCTGCAACAAGTTCCGTATAATAAGTGAAATATAAGAATATCTCTCTTATTTCGCACTTCTAATAATGTTTGCCGCAGTCTATCTAAATCATTAAAACTCATCATTCTCATATTCCCGTTGTTTGTTTTAATCTTAATTATTTCATTTGGTTCAATCTTTAATGTGGATTCTCCAATATGATACAAAAATTTGTTATACCGAGTGACACTCTTAATTTTTCGCAAAACAGTATTTTCGCTATATTCGGAGTATAGAAATATTGTATATTCATTTAATACTTCTTCTGTTATTTTGGGGTCTAGTTTTTTACTCTTTAACCAGTCGTAAAACTGAGCAATGTCAAATACATAGCTCTTAATCGTATTTTTAGACAAGCCTTGTCTTTCTAATTCATTGATAAATTTTTCGATCATGCGTACGCCCACTCCATTTCTTTTATTTACCTTAATTTTACAAAATTCTACATAACTTGTATACATAATTTTTATTGAGTTTAATAAAAAAGATGGGTATCCTTGCTAACCCATCTGTCTATCTATACTAATACTATTTATTGAACTCCATCTTCCAACTAAAATATTCGTTATCAGGATTTTTCTCATAACGTAAATTAGCATCAAACTTATTGCCTTTTTTACTCGTTAGTCCTTTAACCAAAACGACTCCATTTTTTAAAAGGCTTTTTACCATTGTTTTTGTTGGTTTCTTTTTCATTGAAGCTAAATATTTATCATTCTTCCAAATGACAAATTTACAGCCATTTTTCCAGTTGCTACATCCAAAGCCTTTCTGACCTTCAATAATTCCATGCCCGCAAAGAGGACATTTTCCAAGAACCTCAATGGTTTTCTTTTCGTTTGATACTTCATTAATAATGATGTCTTTTTCATTTTTAATTGTTTTAACAGCATTTGTTGTAAAATCAAAAATTAAATTCAAGAAACTTTCCTTAGTAAACTTTTGCTTTTCAATATCAGACAATGTTTTTTCCAATCTACCAGTGAATTGTAAATCAAACAAATCCTTTACTGGAAATGTTTCAACTAACTTTCTTCCTAGTTCCGTACAAATCAAGTTTTTATTTTGAGTAGCAATATAACCGACATCTTTTAGTTTTTTTATTGTTTCAGCTCTTGTAGCTGGTGTACCAATGCTATAACCACTTAAAATAGCAGCCATCATTTCTTCACTGTCTTCATCCTCTTTGTCTTTACCCTTGCCGCATGTTTCCATTACTCTTAATAATGTTTTTTCTGTATGGTATTTTGGTGGTTTCGTTACATGAGAAGTCAATTTGTGGTCTTCAATACTTACGACCTCATTTATATTAACTAAAGGTAGAATAGTATCCTTCGATTCGATTTTCTCAACCTTTTTCCATCCTTCAACTAATTGAACCTTCCCTTTAGATAAAAATTCTCCCTCTACATTATTTACAGTTGTTTTTAGAGTAGTCTCTTCATATTCCGCTATAGGCATAAATTGCATTAAGAACCTATTTTTCACAGCACTATATACAATCATTTCATCATTAGTCAATGCTTTAGGGATTAAATACGTTGGAATAATGGCACTGTGACTTTCAACCTTCTTATTATTAAACACCCTTTTTGTTCTTGTAAATCTCAGTTCACTTTCATAAGGCAGTCCTTTTTTTAGAGCATTTAAAACATTTTCTGCCCGTTCAACAAGACTCTCATCCAAAAAATTGCTAGAAGTCCGGGGATAGGTGATTAGTTTTTTCTCATACAATGATTGTGAAATCCGCAAAACTTTGTCCGAAGTCCAGCCCTGATATTTGTTCGTAATAAACCCTTGAAGATTGGATAAATTAAATAAATAAGGGGGATATTCATTTTTTTTCTCAACATTTTTTTCGGATACGGCGCCCTCTTTTCCAGACAAAAGGGAATCAATATCCATTAGAACTTGTTTATCTTTAAATTTATCCTCATTGTTAAGATAATAAATCCCTTCATATTCACTACCTGATCGGGTTGCAAATAATGCTTTTAGTTTAAAATAATCTTCTGGAACGAAATTTTCTATTTCTTTATCTCTGTCATAAATAATTTTTAAAGTTGGTAGCAAAACCCTTCCAATATTAAGCGCTTGTCCTTTACCCTTTTGATATTTTAATGTTGCCATAGAAGTAAGATTAATTCCTATTGTCCAGTCCGCCCATTGTCTACCTATACCTGCATCTCTTAAAGGCATCATCTCATCGTTGGGTATTATATTTTTTAGACCCTTTAGTATTTCATTCGGTGTCCACTCATTTAATAGTAATCGATAAACCTTTTTACCATGTTTTATCATATATAAGATCGTATCTCCAATAATTTGTCCCTCTCTATCATAGTCACACGCAGATATAAGATTAGTAACATCATTTCTTTTAATTAGACTATAAATGATTTTCAATTGTTTTTTTGCGCCTAAATCTTCTTTATCTCGATTTTTTTGATTTGATTTCACCTTATATCTAAATTTATCTGGAATGAAAGGAAAGTTTTCTGTTCTCCATTTTGCCATTTTCTCATCATAATCTTTTGCATCAAATAACTGTAAAAGGTGACCAAAAGCCCATGTGATAATATAATCGCTGCCCTCAAAATAACCATCCTGTCTACTTTTTATTTTAAGTGCATCTGCTATATTCTTAGCTACAGAAGGCTTCTCTGTTAGTATTAGTGTTTTGCCCATCTTGATGGTATTCTCCCTTCTTAACTTCGTTTAAAACATAATAACTACTAATCTTTAATTTTTGAACTCATAATTAATATTTTATATTTATAAAGTTTTTTCGGCTTGTCAATCTGAAGATTTATTTAGGGAATTTAGTGAAAGAACCAATAAAAAAGGATATATTAAAAATTAGAAGTTTTGATATAGAGGTTTTGAAAAAGTTGATGTGATTTTCTTCTTACTACAAGTTTAATCCTTATTATGAATAAATAGCTATTGCATAAAATTTAAATTGTCCCAAATAATCTAAATACCTGTAATTTCTTCTCCTTTTAAATACTAATTACTCCATTATGTCCACTTTCATTATGTCCACAACATATGGACATGCTACAAACGGCTATAATTCAGCTTTTCTCCTATTCTATCAATTATGTCCATATCCTTTTTTGTATATAATGCTCTCGGATACGTAATATACTTTTTTTCGTATAGTGATTGGGCTACTTTTAATACTTTTTCTGAAGTCCAGCCTTTATATTTTGAAGTAATGTAACCTTGTAAGTTGGATAAATTGAATAAGTATGGTGGGAATTCACGCTTTCTCTCCACCTTTTTTTCCATAATTGTAGCTTGTTTTTCATTAATAAACGATACAATTTGTTGCAACTCTTCCATTTTTGGAAATTTATCTTTGTTATCAATGGTATATATGCCTTCGTATTTCTGTCCACTTTCCGTTTCAAAAGTTGCCACTAATTTAAAATAATCTTCAGGCGTAAACTGCTCAATCTCTTTGTCACGATCATAAATTATTTTTAATGTTGGTAGTAATACACGGCCTATATTTAAAACCTTTCCAGACCCTTTTTGATATTTTAACGTTGCAACTGAAGTTAAGTTGATCCCTATAACCCAATCAGCCCATTGTCTTCCAATGCCAGCATCTCGTAATGAAGCCATTTCACTGTTTGGTCGTATTGATTGTAGACCTTTTAATACTTCTTCTTTTGTCCACTCATTAAGTAATAGACGATATACTGTTTTATTTATTTTTGTATTATAAATAATCGTGTCTCCAATAATTTGTCCTTCACGGTCATAGTCACATGCAGAAATAATGCCATTTACATCTGGTCGTTTCATTAGTCCATAAATAATCTTTAACTGTTTTTTAGCACCTAAATCTTCTTTACCTTTTTGTCTTGGGTTACTTTTAACTTTATATTGAAATTGCGAAGGTATAAACGGAAAATAATTCATGTTCCATTTCCCCATTTTAGCGTCATAATCTTTCGCATCATATAGCTGAAGGAGATGACCAAAAGCCCAAGTTATAATATAGTTTGAACCTTCGTAATACCCATCTTTTTTTCCTTTAATATTTAAGGCATCCGCTATATTTTTAGCTACAGACGGCTTTTCAGCTATTATTACTTTCATTGCTTTATTCCCCTTACATTTATATTTCTCTTTTATAACTTAGCGGTATGAAACATAATATAGTTTCTTGTCGGTTTCCTCTTTATTATAAAATAGAAACAAATGTTTGTCTAAAGGTAATGGATGTTGCTTTCTGGAATAATGGTTGTAACCGTAATAGTAGGTATATAATGGTTTTCTATTATTCCTACTATTATGTGGCCTTTAAAAAATATTGCAAACGAATGCTCTCTATCACTAAGTAAATTCACCACTTCTTGTTCAATTACTTGTAAGATTTGCTGTTTTGAAAAAGAATACAACGATAAGTTCGGTTTTAATCTTATAATAATTTCCTCGTTATTAACTGGAATTCTTAACATAATAATCCCCCCTAATCATTTATATGAACCGTTACCAAAAAGTATTAACGAGGACAATTTGACCTTAGGGGGACATTTATTGTATATTAAAATCGTCATCAAGTCTTCGATGGACAAGATGGCGAAATAAATATTTGCTCAACGTATTAGGAGGAAAAAACATGCAAAACGGTAAAGTAAAATGGTTTAACAACGAAAAAGGTTTCGGCTTCATCGAAGTTGAAGGTGGCGAAGATGTATTCGTACATTTCTCTGCTATTTCAGGAGATGGTTTTAAATCTCTAGAAGAAGGTCAAGAAGTTTCTTTTGAAATTGTAGAAGGAAATCGTGGACCTCAAGCTGCTAACGTAGTGAAATTGTAATTTCATGATTTAAATATAGCGGTTATATAGAAAAAAATGAAAGCCCTTCAAATTTAGTTTTGAAGGGCTTTTTCATCGATTAGGAAATTATAAAAATGGAAAGTTGTGGATAACTACTAACTTTGTGTTGCTACGTCTAGCTCCTTTGGAAAAGGCCCTCGAGACATAAGTCAGTCACTTCCGGTGGACAAAGAGCGTCCACCTGCAGCGCCGCACCTTTCTTGTCGGGCCAGAACGAGCCGCCTGCGCTTTTGTTCTCTTTATATTATAATGCTTTCCTTACAAAAGTTTATTTTTCATACTTAGAAAATCTAACGAAAATGTCGCAAAAAAGATTTTTTAGATCTTTCCTTAGCGATTAAACGGATGTATAGAACTTATGCTCTTAACTA
This sequence comes from Sutcliffiella cohnii, assembly GCF_002250055.1. NCBI lineage: Bacteria > Bacillati > Bacillota > Bacilli > Caryophanales > Bacillaceae > Sutcliffiella > Sutcliffiella cohnii. The sequence goes on along the minus strand of NZ_CP018866.1, from coordinate 2,137,468 downwards.
AACATAATTGTTAGGAGGAGGTTTTAACATGGCAAATGAAAATCATCAAATGCATACTGGTTATAACGATTTAATGCAAGTACAAGTGTCTATTGAAACAGCTGAAAAAATGGTAGGTTCTGCTACAATGAGTATGGATCCTGAAAGTCTAGATCATGCTGAACGTGCAATTGGAAACGCTCGTACCCTATTATCGGAAGCAAATCAAAATAGTACTGGGTTAGACACGAACTTCCTACAAAATGCAGAGCAATCGCTTTTAAGATGTGAACACCAATTGGAGGAAGCACGAAAATAAACAAACCGCCTTTTTAGGCGGTTTTTTGCATTCCTATTATTTAGATAACTGTTCGCCCAGTCTCTTTATTTCACTCCCAACTGTACATTCATTTATACAGAAAGATTGTGCGAACGTTTTACCACCTTCTTTTCGCAGCGTTTGTTTTACGAGACATTCGTGACAATACGTATCAAGTATTTCACCAACCTCCATTAAGATCTTTTTTCTGTTCATCTTCCGTTGTTCACCCCTACTAATTAATTTCCATATGGCTTTCAATAGGCGTACCTTGAAGAGCTTGTTCTGCCAGCCTATCTGCCTCAGTATTCTCTTTCCTACCTACAGCTTCGTAAAATGGTTTTATTCGTAAAGCTTTTAAACGCTCCTCTATTTTATCTAGCCATTTATTAAAAGATTCATCATAGCATGGCCATTCTCCTGAAAGTTGATTAATTACCACTTGTGAATCACCTTTAAACGTTACTTCACAGTTGGTAATTTCCAAAAGTTCCAGTTGTTGAACCAAAAAGTAAAAAGCTGCATATTCCGCTTCGTTGTTAGAATCTAGCTCTTCTAGCCTTGCGTTATATCTATTTCTAAATTGCTTTTTGTTCTGTTGATAGTATATAACAGCACCAACTCCTGATAAATGAGTTTCCAAATCAAACCCACCATCAAAATAAGCAACCACATCCGATATTTCAGTATCACTTTGTTTTAACCATTTGCTTAACTCTTTTTTAGTCCATGTTGAACCATTTTCGTCGTATAGTTCTATCTGTTTTACTCGTCCTGTTTTTTCTATATCTTCTAATAATAAAAGTGCGTGTTGTACAGTTAACTCTTCACTCTTAAATAAAGATTTTAGCTTTTTAGGGGTAGCATATGTCCATTCAATTGTTATTTTCATTGTAAACCCTCTCTAAATTTTTTCAATATATCTTTTTAAAAATGGAAAACCAATTTATAATTAAAACTTAATATGTATTCTTATCTTATCACAGCAAGTATGTAAATATGTTACAACAAGCTATACAATGTGAAAGTATCTTTGCTTTTTTTAAGCTAGATTCAATACTGTGAATCAGGAGTGAGGAAATATGATTGAAGTTTATATCGACGGTGCAAGTGCCGGTGACCCAGGACCATCTGGCGCTGGAATATTTATTAAAGGCCATGGAAAAGCAGAACAATACTCAATTCCACTAGGTATGATGTCAAACCATGAAGCAGAATATCATGCTTTAATTAAAGCGTTACAGCTTTGTGTTGAATATAACTATAAGGTTGTGTCGTTTCGAACGGACTCGCAAGCAGTTGATCGATCAATGGAAAAACAATTTGCTAAAGATGATCGTTACAGTTCTTTAGTAGAGGAAGCGTTAAGATTGGCAGACAAGTTAGATTTATTTTTTATTAAATGGATTCCTAGCAAACAAAATAAAGTTGCTGATCGATTAGCAAGAGCAGCAATCAAGTTAAACGAGGGAGTATAGGGAATAATGGGGAAAAAAATGACAGCAGATTTATCATTACTTTTTGTAGCATTTATATGGGGGGCAACTTTTGTATTAGTGCAAAATGCAATAGCATTTTTACCTCCTTTAGCTTTTAATGCAATCCGATTTTTTATGGCAGCAGTTGTACTATTAATACTATTAATTTTTTTACATAAACGAAATCGCATTGTTATACATAAGAAATTACTACTTTCTGGATTTCTTTTAGGTATTTGGCTATTTTTAGGATATGGTTTCCAAACTGTCGGGTTACTGTTTACGACGTCCTCTAAAGCAGGATTTATTACCGGTTTAAGTGTCGTATTAGTACCGATTATTTGCTTCATTTGGTTAAGACAAAAAATAAGACCGCAAGCTAGTTTAGGTGTTATTATCGCAACGGTTGGCTTATATTTTTTAACGTTATTAGACTATTCAACGCTTAATGTTGGAGATTTCTTTGTTTTACTTTGTGCGTTTTCATTTGCAGGGCATATCGTACTAACTTCTAAATATGCAAAAGACCATTCACCACTAATTTTAACTACTATACAGATTTTGACTGTATCTATACTTAGTTTGATTGCGTCACTTATTTTTGAGAAGCCTTGGACTATTAACTATTCGGTTGTACTAAAAGTAGAAGTAGTATTAGCTCTTTTAATTTGTGCGTTATTAGCAACAGCTTTAGCATTTTTTATACAAACGCATTTTCAACAACATACATCCCCAACGAGAGTTGCTCTTATTTTCGCAATGGAACCTGTATTCGCAGCTACTACAGCATACTTTTGGGCAGATGAAAGGTTATCGTTAATGGCAATAACTGGTTGTGTTTTTATCTTTTTAGGTATGATATTAGCAGAACTTCCTATCAGGAAGCGGATTGAGAAGATTGAAACATTTTAAATAAGTTACCTTTAATAACAAAAGAAGTAGCAGAACCATTTGCTCTGCTACTTTTACTAAATTATCGCTCTTATTTTTGCTAATTCATACGCTTCTTTTTTTGTTTGTATTTGTTCTGTTTTTATTTCTTCTAATAATGACACGAAAAAACTACCATCGAATTGTCTTTGTGCTTTTAACGTGAGTTCAATCGCTAAGTTAACTTGTACATCGTTACACCCTGTGTAATGTTTACCAAACTGAATAAATCCTAATGCATCTTCTTTAAATACAAAGCCTTTTGCGGTAAGGTTTTCAATATAATGTTCCGTGCTTATATTTCTCAAAATAACCATCCCTATCCCTTTTTGTTCCCTATATTAATTTTACCGCAAAATCCGACATTTGCCTATTTCTTTTTTGATAAAGCGTAACCTGCTGCCCCAATTAACATTCCTAATAAAGCTCCACCTACTACTTCTTCGGGTTGATGTCCGAGACGTTCTTTAATTCTTCTTTCATTTTGATCATATTCATGTCTATCAGGCTTATCTTGTAAACGTTCGACTTCTTCGTGAATATCATTGACAGCTAGAGAAAGTTCACCAGTTTGTCTCCTAACACCTTGTGCGTCATACATTACAATTAACCCAAATATACAAGAAAGCGCAAAGTCAATAGTAGATACTCCCCTTTTCATTGCAATAAAAGTAGCTAATGATGAAACGCCAGCAGAGTGTGAACTTGGCATACCACCCGTTTCAAAAAACATTTTTACATCCCATTCCCCTGTTTGTATAAACTTTATCGGAATTTTTAATGCTTGTGTCAACATCATAGCACTTATTGCAATTTTAATTGCTAAATTCACCATCATCACCTCTACCTTAGTTTTGTTTATCTCTCAAGATGTATTCATTTTTACAAACTGTAAATAAGCATATTTTTTAAATGGTGAGGTAATATAACATTGGAGGTGGTTAATAATGAGTAAAAACAAACAAAGTAATCGTGGTAAAGCCGCTCCAGGTGTGAATCCACAAGGTTACGGACAAGATTCTGGTTCTGTATCTCCTAAATCAAAATTAGAAGATCGAGCAAAAAGAAGTAACACTAAAATTTAAGCAGCTAATAAAAGAACAAATGCCCATATAGTCAATTAACAATAAAAGAACCCTACGTTTAAAAACGAAGGGTTCTTATTTATTCATTCTTTTGTTATCCCATTTAGCCTTATACTTAAATTTTTAAGTAAATCTGAAGGAATTATATTATTTTCGTCTATTTTTAATTGATCTTCATTCGAATTGGTTTCTTTTATAAGAGCCATTTCTTTATGAATTGCTTCCATTTTTCTGTCTAATGAATTCGCAGTATATGCGGCTGTTTTTAATTCGTTTACTAATGTTTCTGGAACTTTACCATTGTATTTATAGTATATTTTATGCTCTAAACTAGCCCAAAAGTCCATTGCAATTGTTCTAATTTGTACTTCCACACCAACATCCTCTACCCTATCCGACATAAATACAGGAATTTGCAATATTAAATGCAGACTTTTATAGCCATTTTCTTTAGGGTTTTTAATATAATCTTTAACGCTAACCACTTTAATATCTTGTTGTTTTTGTAGCATCTCCGCAATTTCATAAATGTCAGATAGGAATGAACATGTAATTCGAATTCCTGCAATATCTTTAATATTCTCTTTTATAGAAGAAAAGCTTATCTCTAGTCCTTTTTTGTTCAACTTTTTTAAAATGCTCTCAGGTGATTTTAATCTTGATTTTACATGTTCAATTGGGTTGTATTCATGCATATATTGAAATTCTTGTTTTAATATATCAATTTTTGTGTTCAATTCGTCCAAAGCAAATTTATAAGACATCATAAACCGAGTAAATTCGTCTTTCCAATATTTTAAATCGTTTTTTAAGTTTATAGCTTGTATAGCGTTCATTACAAAGTCTCCTTTAAGTAGCTTACAAGTGTATTTACATTTTTGTTTATCTGGAAATACAAGATGAACGTGTGGTCAATTGTGACTGACTAGTCATTCTGTATCCTTATTTTAATATGTTTATATTAATTTTTCAAGTTTTAACCGTTCTGAACTAAAGAAAAAGAAATATAAAACGACGGATCTTGACACAACAACAGAAAGGAATGAAAAAAACTACTTCTTCATTCATGGAGAAGTAGCTTTAGAACATGAAGATATAGTATACGATCATTAAAAGTAGACCAAGTGGTAACCCAATTGTTGCCCACTCTTTACTAGTAATTTGTAGCTTACCAGCTGCTATTATATTTGGAATATTACCTGGTATTAACATACCGCCACTAATAATTAAACCTAATAAAATAGACCGCACTGTTTCTTGCTCCATTACAGGGCTAATTTCTGCAGCGGTTAAGGTTGCATTATCTAAAATTGCGGAGGCCATATTAATCCAATAAAGTGCAGATGGAGTAAGGCCTAAAAAATATTTTTGAATAAGTGGTTCAAAGCCTTCCCCAAGGAAAGTGAGACCCATTACAAAAAAATAGATTTTTAAAGACCTGACTAAAATGTCTTCATATGTTTCATTATCTTTTACTTCATGATATAACCCTCTTTGGACGTAAGGTTGTACGACAACTGCTCCTACTAATCCTAAACTTAAAACACCTAATATTACTTCTTTTCCTAATAGTCTTATTAAATAGAAGAAGTCTCCATCCAATTTATTTATAGCAATTGTTGCTAGCGGTTCACCTGTAGGGGTTAATGCCGCTCCAAGTCCAATGGAAAAGCACGCAATTACAACAAATCGAATAGTGGATGCTCTTTTCAATTGAAGGGAGCTTACTATTAATACTAAAAGTAATGCAGCAATTATTGCTGTAATAATACTAGATACTAGCCCTAAAAATACGATAACGAGAAAAACAAATAAGCGAAACGGTATAATATTACTTATTTTATTAATGGCTAATTGTAAAGGTTTACGAAACCATTTAAATAAAAAACCAGCACCTAATACTGCTAGAGTTATATAAATTGGGGCAAATGCAGCATTTAAGAAAAGAACACTATTCATTACTCCACCAACAATAGCCGCCAACACTCCTATAAAAAATAAAAACAATTCTAAATTTCGTTCTACCACTCTACTAGTTAACGGGATAAATAAAACTAATAAAAATATAAAAATCAAGCCTAATATCAATAGTTGTCAACTCCATAATATTTTTCAACACAATCTATGTATATGCAGAAGTCGGACAAACTAGAAGGAATTCTATAGGACAAAAAAGATGAAACCAATCGGCTTCATCTTTAACATACTTTATTAACGATGGAGTGCAAGTTTTTAAATTCAAGTTCATCAAATTTAGAAAACACTTTTTCACGGTTAATCGTAATCGACGCTTCTTCTAAACTACACTCTACAGGAACTTCACAATGAATTTCTGCTAACTTCCTTGAGAGATGTAATAAATCCATTCCCTCTTCAAACTTCTTTTGTTGAGCTTTTGTTAAGGAAGAAATATTGTTTAATATACCTTCGATCGACTTGTATTCCAGTAATAATTTAGTAGCAGTTTTTTCTCCAATCCCTTTAACTCCTGGATAATTATCACTAGGGTCACCCATAATAGCTTTTAAGTCAATTAGCTGTTCTGGTGTGAGGCCTTTCTTTTCAACAAAACCATCGTGATCAAACACTTCATAATTTCCGTATCCATTACGTATTAATGCCACTTTTACATTATTCTTTAATAATTGTAAAATATCTTGATCACCAGTTAAAATAATTACTTCTGCTTCATTTCTATATTTATTAGTTAACGTTCCGATACAATCATCTGCTTCATACCCTTTTAATCCTATGTTAGGTATATCAAAAGCTTCTACCACTTCTTTTACTAAATCAAATTGTGGGACTAACTGTTCTGGTGGAGCAGGTCGATTTCCTTTATACTCATCAAACATCTCTGTCCTAAACGTTTTACTACCCATATCCCAACAACAAACTATATGAGTCGGATTAAAGGACTCAACAGCAGTTACCATATGTTTAACAAAACCTTGAACTCCGTTAGTCGGTATACCATTCGATGTATACATAAATCGATTGTAAACACTAGTTGCATAGAATGATCTAAAAAGTAACGCCATTCCGTCTATTAATAATACTTTTTTCATTTTAACACGCTCCTCTACATACAGTTAAAATTATAACATATTGTTCTGTGTTCTAGAGGACAAACTATATATTTGGTGGAAGTTTACAAGATTTTTATCGTATTACTTAAAGCTAGAGGTAGAGACATAACTATTTTTTTAAAACAAAAAACGAACAAAAAATTAGGAGGTTGGAAATAACCCGCTCCGGAAATTCTGCAATTGTTCGTTTTTTAATCATGACTATTTTAGTTTTGTCTCAGCCACATTTCCTTACTCATATTCTTTTTCAATATTTTTTGTACTTCTTATTGTATTTATTGGTCTAACAAGACTCTCGATTTGTTCGCGTTTTCCTTCTAAAAATGGTGGTAGCGATAGCTTCTCGCCTAAAGTTTCATACGGTTCATCTCCCATGAAACCTGGTCCATCTGTAGCGAATTCGAATAAAATTTGTGGAGCAAGTCTTGCGTAAAGTGACTCGAAGAAGAAACGGTCGACATGACCAGACGTTTGGAAACCGAAGCTACGTAAACGTTGATCCCATTCAAGTATCTCTTTTCTATCCGCTACACGAAATGCAGCGTGATGAAATGTACCAAATCCTTGACGTGCCTGAGGTAAAACGGTATTGTGCTCTGCGATAACAGAGGCTCCGTTACCACCTTCTCCTACTTCAAATAAATAATAATCTCCTTCTTTAGAGCTCTCTTTAAACATGAGAACCTTTTCCATCATTTCTTTAAAATATTTAATATCTGCCACTCGAATAAATAAAGGTCCTAACCCAGTAATTGCGTATTCTAAAGGAATAGGACCATTTTGCCAAGCAGTTCCAGAAGCAACACCTTCGTTTTTTTCATCAGAAATTAGTTGATAATGTTGATCATCAAAATCAACAAAGGATAAAACTTTTTTACCGAATTGTTCTTTTACGCCGCTATGACTAACATTTAAACGATTAAATCGTTTTTCCCAGTATTCAATGGCTGCATCTGATGGCACTCGGAATGAAGTTTTGAAAATTTCATTTGTTCCGTGTACCCCTTTTGGTATACCTGGAAAATCAAAAAATGTCATATCCGTTCCAGGACTTCCTGTATCGTCTGCGAAAAATAAGTGATATGTTTGAATGTCATCTTGATTCACTGTCTTTTTCACTAATCTCATTCCTAATGTATATGTGAAGAATTCGTAGTTTTTTTCAGCACTACTAGTAATAGCAGTTACGTGATGTATACCTTTTAGCATTTTATATCCTCCTAATTAAGCTAGTTTCTATTATCTTGAATTCGAGATAAATATATCATTAGATTATGTTTGTGTCAACTGTTAACTTGCTTTAAGGATAATTTATACTCTCCAATGTTACCTTTTTCATACAAGTTAGTAATAGAAGTTGAGTAATTAGAAATCATTCCACGAAATGATAAGTTGCGTTCTGGGACTACAACATCAAATGTTCCACTATATAATAGTGTTGTAATGTCATGATAATGTTCACTATTTACGTAAAAAACAATTGAAATTGTTAATAGGTCATCTTCTATTTCCTCGTAATATTTCTCTATATTTATTGAATAACCATTTAAAGTAATTTCATTTACCATCATTTCACACTCCTAAGCTAAATAAAGCAACGGTATTATTATAGCTAAAAAATAAGCACCGTTACAAATAACGGTACTTGTTCAAACATTATTTATTTAACGGGATTTTAAATTTATCATTAAAGTAATAGTAATTTTTTGAATGGTCACTTTTTAATATAATCGTTTCTGGTAATGTTTGATTTATAGGAATGTCCACTTGAAATATAATATTAGAATTAGTAGTTCTTCGACTCATAGAGTTAGCATCAACATCTTCCCAATAGAAATCTAAATAAGTATTTTCGTTTTCTCCCCATTCATAGTCTACATACCACATATAATCAAAAATATACGTTTCTGCTATGTGTTCTTTCATTTTTTGTTGTCCAATTATCGATACTTGTAAACGCTCGGGTCTTTCGTCATTCGCTTCTAATTTTTCGACTTTTACGTAGTCAAAATCAATATACTCATCTTTAATAGATAAAGGAATTTGAATACCATCCTTTAACGGAACTTCCATTTCGATATTTGCAACATCATAAAATTCAATTGATTCCAATAAGAAAAATAAATCCTCATCCTTTTTGCCTTTCGTTGTTGGCATATACGCATCCTCATTATAATAATAATGGTGATACATATGGGTTTGCTGTCCATAATACTGCCATGGCTCATAATAACTAGATAGCGACATGCGATTATACATATAACTGAAAGGATATAAGGATTCTCCCTGATCATTAACTATACGATATTGATAATGAAAACCTTGATCATCTGCATAGTTTAATTCTTCTCGTTTAGCCATCCTCCTCTCTTCCTCAGCCTCTGTATAATCCACTGTAAATGTTAATTCACTACCAACTTCACTATATTTAAATTCATTAATAATAATTTGATACTTATCTAATATCGTCTTTGTTTCATAGGAAGTAAATACTTCTGCTTCCTTTAAACCTTTACTATATTGGATAGGAAGATCAATTTCCCAACTTCCGAATATTCCACCTATCCTATAGGGCAGAAGTTTTATTGTAAATTCTTCAGGTAAGGTTTCACTTACATCACTCAAATAAAAATATATAGACCCTTCCTTTAAATCGTCACTTGTTGAAATAATGGAAGTTTGTTCTATTGGTACAAATTCATTGTCTAATTGTATTTGTAATAATCCAAGCTGATACACATTGAGCATATGTGTGTCATTATTTAAGTATGTTGCATCTAATTCTCTCTCTGTTTCTATTTTAAAGTCTATTTTCGATAATGTTGAGGTTATGTCAATGCCCGTTATTTCCATAGTTATTTCTTTATCGCTTGCCGTATAGGTACCCTCTTTCCATACGTTGTAAAATTCGCCGTGTTTCATATAGTTACTTGCAAGAGTGGTCCATTTTTCCAACGTTGGTTGAAAAATAATAAACATTGTAAAAATACCGATAATACTTCCAGCTGCTATTGATTGATAAATTGCCTTTTTTCTTTTACTTTTTTTATTCATACTATACGGTTTTAATTGTTGTAATACTTTATTTTTTATCATTTCTGGACATGCAGCTTGATTAAAATAATTATGTATTATCTTTAGTCTTTTCTTTATTTCTTCTCTTGTTTCTCGACAGAAAGGACAAAACTCTAAATGATCGTCTATTGTTACCCTTTCATAACTACTTATGTTTCCTAATACATATAGAAAAAGGAGGTTAGGTCTCATACACTCCTCTTTAGATGACAAGTTCTCATTAATTAACTGCCAAAGTGCTTTCTCCACTTCTAAAGGTACTTCTTTTTTTTCTTCTTGAAATATATAGTGCAAAATTGTTTTTTTATATGGCGTGGTGAGTTGTTGAAAGGTCGTAACGAATGATAAGTGTTTTTGGTCATGAAGTACTGATGTTGAGGTTCTTGGTCGTTTTTTTTCAAATAAGTAGGTAACAATTCTTTCGGAAATCCAGCATGAAAAAGGCTCGGATTGATTATAGTTTTTTAAACTTTCGTATATATAAATAAATGTATTAGCAACCACATTTTCACTTTCTTCTTTATCATACCCTAATAGAAGAGCAGATTGATAAAGTCTAGATCCATAGTCTTCTAAAATCTCTTCAAAGGAATCTTTATTCCCTTCTAAAATAGACTGTATGTTCATACATTACATCCTTTAACAACAATATGTTTAATAATGCCTATCAAATTATCTATTATATAACACCATTTTAATACGAAACTGATAGTATTTTCAATATATTTAAAATATATAAGTCTATTTCGAAGGTAGAAAACATAATAAAAAGGCTACCCGAATAATGGTAGCCATTTACTTTTAGTTATTCTTAATTTCCACACAATTTATTTCGCCAAACTTTACAGCACCCTCATTTATATGAACCACTTCATTCGCTGCTAAATTAGTGAAAATAACAGGAGTTATAGTAGACGCTGCTTCGTTTTCAATAATCTCTAAATCTACTTGTAATAATGGTTGACCTTGACTAACTTTATCACCCTGCTCAACAAGGTTTTCAAAGCCTTTACCTTTCAAGTTTACAGTATCAATACCAACATGAACGAGAACTTCTCGGCCGTCTTCCGTTACAATACCTACTGCGTGCTTCGTTGGGAAAAGATTAACAATAGTCCCTTCAACAGGTGAAACGACTGTCCCCTCTGACGGTTTGATCGCAAAACCATCTCCCATCATTTTTTGCGAAAAAACTTGATCAGGTACTTCGGATAAAGGTAAAAGCTGTCCTGTCATAGGTATTGCTATTGTTGACGTTTTATTTACATTACTCTGTACTTTTTCTGAAGTAGCTGCTACTTCCTCCATAACTGGAGTTTTACCATTGATTATATCTTGGATTTGTCCTTTAATAATTTCTGAACGCGGACCAAATATCGCCTGAATATTTTTATCTATCTGCATTACGCCAGAAGCACCAAGTTTTTTCAATTGATTTTTATCTACTTGATTTACGTCTTTAACGCTAACGCGAAGACGTGTAATACATGCATCTAAACTAGTTAAGTTACTTTCTCCGCCTAGAGCTTTAAGAACACCTAATGGTAACTCATTCTTACCAGCATTTCCATTGTCAGACTTTTCTTCTACATTTACTTCTCGTCCAGGAGTCATTAAATTAAACTTCTGAATTGCGAATCGGAATCCGAAATAATAGATAACTGCAAATAGTAATCCGACTGGAATTACAAGCCACCAATCTGTTTGGTTTGGTAGGATACCGAATAGGATAAAGTCGATAACCCCTCCTGAGAAAGTCATACCTATTTTTATATCTAACATATGCATAACCATGAACGATAAACCAGCAAATACTGTGTGTATCGCAAATAATAATGGCGCAACAAACAAGAAACTAAATTCAAGTGGTTCCGTTATTCCTGTTAAGAATGACGTTAATGCTGCAGAACCCATAATACCTGCAACCATTTTCTTTTGTTCTGGACGTGCACAATGATAGATTGCAAGTGCTGCTGCTGGTAATCCGAACATCATAAATGGAAATTTACCTGTCATAAATGTACCAGCGGTTAATTCAGCACCATCTCGAATTTGCGCAAAGAATATTCTTTGATCTCCACGAACAATTTCACCGGCAGCACTCGTATAACTTCCAAATTCAAACCAAAACGGTGAATAGAAAATATGATGAAGTCCAAATGGTATTAATGCTCGTTCAATTACCCCGAACACAAATGCTGCAATTGTCCGGTTAGATTCTGTCATTATATAAGAAAACGTATTTAACCCTTCTTGCGCATACGGCCAAATAAAGTTCATAATAACACCTAAAACCAATGCAGCGGCAGCCGTCACGATTGGAACGAAACGTTTACCAGCAAAGAAACCTAAATACGTAGGTAACTCGATATTATAATACTTATTATACATATAGGCCCCGAGTAACCCGGCTATTACCCCACCGAAAACACCCGTTTGTAACGTTGGAATTCCTAAAACGTTTGCATAAGCTGGGTTTAAATCTACATCTGCAGCAGTTATGCCTCCAATAACACTCATCGTTACATTCATAATTAAGTAGCCAATCATTGCGGCAAGGCCAGCTACACCATCTCCACCTGCTAATCCAATTGCGACACCAATAGCAAACAATAGTGGTAAATTAGCAAAAACTATATCTCCCGCTTGTTCCATGATAGACGCAAGTAAAACAACCCATTCAGCTTCTAGCGCTGGTATTCGATTTGTTAAGCTAGGGTTTTGAAGCGCATTACCAAATGCTAATAAAATCCCCGCTGCAGGTAATAATGCAACCGGTAGCATTAATGCCCTACCAACACGTTGCAAAGTACCAAAAGTATTCTTTAACATCTTTCTTTCCTCCTATTTACAACTAGAAATAATGAAGCATTTATGTAAAATGTTTCAGATAACAACAAAAAAACATGAGAAAAAGAATCGGTTAAAAAATGAAGATAGAAAAATTCTGCCTTTATTTTTTAGCCTTTTCTCCCTCTCATGCCTGCACTACCAGTAACACGTGAAAAAAAGCGTGTTTATTTTATTGTTGTTTAGAAAGCCTTTGCAAATGAAGCGTTATGTAAACGGCTTCTTCATCTGGTACAGGCTTTTGTAATTTCTGTTGCATTATCTTAATCAATTTCCAAGCAAGATTGTAACATACAGGATATTCATTTTGCAATACTTTTGCTAATGTTTCTTGTTTTTCAGAGGGAATGTTCCCTTCTGATATGCGCTCAATGGAACAGTGAAAGTGATGAACTAATCGAAGGTAATTAACATCTTTTCTATCAATTTTTATATTTAAAGATATTTCTATTATTTGTACAAGTTCATTAATAAGCTGTGTATGACGATTAATTTCAGAAAGATTTTTATTTGTTAAAGCACTATGAATATGAAGGGCAATAAAACCAACTTCTCCTTCAGGTATATCGATATTTAATTTTTTATTTAACCAGTTAACAACTTCCATCGCTACTGAATATTCTTTCGGATATGCTGATTCTGTTTCGTTTAAGAAAGGATTTTTAATATCTATCCCTTGTTGTATTCTCTTAACAGCAAAATATAGATGATCTGTTAACCCAACATGAATATGTTCATTTAATTGAATTTGTAATCGTGTCTCTATCTTTTCCATACATTCATTCATTAACCCGATGAAGGATTCGTCAACATAATCAAGTAACTGCTTGTACTGTTGTTGTTCTTTTTCATTTTTTAAAACAAAAAACTTTTCAGCTTTCTCACTAGAAATATTTTCTCCAGGCTTTTTTCCGAAACCAATACCTTTACCTGTCAATATTACTTCATTATAGCTCGGATGAATTGCGATAAGAACATTATTATTTAAAACTTTCTTTACTTGCAACATAATACTGAAACCCTCCAGTAACCTCATTCGACAAAATTAGACACTATTCTATCACTCTATTATAAATTAAGCTACAATAAAATGATAGTCAAGAAGTTGGCGATACAAATGGTATAGTAAATTGTAGTAAGTATAAAAGAATCGTTAATGTTATTAGATATACTTAGCCAAAACACACCTATAGAGGGGAATCAACACTTAAATGGCGTTGTAATATTTTTCATTTTAATATTTTTTTACTTACTTGTTTTTCTAACCATTTCCAAGGGATAATATTTTTCCATTTAATTTGTGTTTTAATTGCCCTACCAACAGGATATCGTAAAGGTGGATTTGGATTCTTAACTGCCTGTACTATTGTTTCCGCTACTTCAAGTGGATTTTGAGCGTTTTCTTCAATGTGCTCAACAACTTGGAACATTTTGCTTTTATATGCTGCATATGGAGATGTTTCGTTTACCTTTATTCCTGAAAATCCTTTTGTCCAAATATCTGTTCGGTAAGAACCAGGCTCTATTAATACGACTTTTATTCCAAATGGTAATAGTTCAAACCGTAAAGATTCACTAAATCCTTCTACGGCAAATTTGGAAGAAGCATATGCACCTAAGGCTGGAAAACCAAAATGTCCACTTATACTGCTCATGTTAACTATTGTCCCATTCCTACTTTGCCTCATATGAGGGATAACTTCTTTCGTAAGTGCAACTAAACCGAAAAAATTTGTTTCAAACTGTTCTCTCAACTCTTCCATTTTCATTTCTTCAATGAAACTTCCAAATGCATAGCCAGCATTATTAATTAAGACGTCAATCCGATCATATTTTTCGATAGTAGTTTGTATTACTTCTTTTATACTATTATGATTAGTAACATCTAATTGGATAATATGGATAAATTCAGACAAACCAGCTCTTTCTATTTCTTCTACTAACAATGTCTTTTTTTGTAGATTACGCATTGTAGCGATAACTGTATATCCTTCTTTAGCCATCTCAATTGTTGTTAAAAGTCCAAAACCACTAGATGTTCCTGTAATAAAGCAAATAGGTCTGTCCATTTCCGTTTCTCCTTCTACTTTTAGTGTACGTCTTAAAAAGTGTTATCTTTGTATATATTCGACTCCATCTAGATAATAATAATAGCATAGTACTTATTGCTAAATAATGGTTTACTAAAATATAGTTGAAATTATAATAGAATCGTGTTATATTAATTAAGCGATGAGCTGAATTGTGTAAGTCGAGCAACGAGCCATTTTGGCAGGCACTATGTGGAGTGCTGTTTACTCGCCTCAATTTTCGAAAAAAAAGAAACCTGCATTTATGTAGGTTTCTTTTTTATGTTCAAATAAACATTATTTCAATCTATTTTAAAATACGGGTTTTCATTTAATGGAGTCCAAAGGCTTGTTTGCTCTAGCATCGCCGCCATTTTTAATAATAAATCTTCCTTTCCTCTTGCTGCCATAAATTGAACTCCTACAGGTAAACCTTCGTTTGTTACATGGAGAGGTACAGACATTGCTGGTTGACCTGTTAAATTGGCTAGTTGAGTAAATGGTACTCTTTTCAAGCTATCTTCCACTAACTTATCTACGATTCCAAGTTTCTTCAACAGTTTAGCAGACCCGATTTTCCCTGTTACTTCTAATGCAAGCTTTTCCAATGATTTTAGGTCATGGTCTCCAATTTTAGCAGGTGGAAATGCTGTTGTTGGAGTTATATAAAGATCATACGTTTCGTGAAAAACTTCCATTTCATATGCAGCTCTATCCCATTCCTGTAAACTAAGAACAAATTCTTGTGCAGTTGTAGCCTTCCCGAGCAAGCTTAAAAGCCAAGTAGTCGGTTCTACATCTTCATATTTCACTCTTTTTCCAATTACTTCTTCTAATCGTGATATAGAGGCACTCACTTCTCCAAAATATAGTGTAATATAACTCGCTGCCAACTTCTTACCATCGACCGGTGCATTCTTTTCTATTACATGATGTCCTAAAGATTCTAAATGCTTTACGGTTTTTATTACAGCAGCCTGGCACTCTTTGTTTACTTCAGTTAGAATAGGAGATTCGATAGAAAAGGCTATTTTTAAAGGAGTCTCTATCCCTTTTTCTATTTCCTTTAAGTACCTTCCATTAAACGGAGGTGCCGTATAAGCCCCTGCTTTTTCTACACCGTTTAATATATCCAGTAATGCAGCACTATCTCTTACCGTTTTTGTTATTGCATGTTCCACTGTTGCACCTTGCCAATACCGTCCGTTTTTTGGTCCAACAGGTGTTCTCCCTCTAGTAGGTTTTAAACCAAATAATCCACAATATGCTGCTGGTATTCTAATGGAACCTCCGCCATCGTTTGCTCCAGCAAATGGTACCATGCCTGATGCAACAGCTGCAGCTGAGCCACCGCTAGAGCCACCAGGTGTATAATCTAAATTCCAAGGATTTCTAGTTGGGCCATAGTGTTTCGGTTCTGTAACTGCCATTAAACCAAATTCTGGAACGTTTGTGTAACCTAGAAAAAGCAACCCTTGTTTTCTTAATCGTTTTACATATTCCGAATCTTCGTTTGAAACATAGTCTTTATGCACTTTGGAGCCTAGCGTAAGTGGCTCCCCTTTCATTTCTTGTGAGATATCTTTTAACGCAAATGGTACTCCAGCAAAGATACCTTCATTTTCATCTACTATTTCTTTTTGTACCTTCTCTTTTCGAGTATAAATAAAGGCATTTACATCTTTATTAACTGATTCCATTTTATTTAAAGCTGCTTCCAAAACTTCGGGTTTACTAACTTCCTTCTGCTTAATCAACTCGGCTATTCCTAAACCATCATAATTTTCATATCCAAAATGATTCAACTAAATCCCCCCTTTTATGCTACATACCGTATTCTCTATTTTTCATCTAGAAACCTTCTAAAACAAAAACAATTATTTTTAACTCCCTCCTCACCTTAACACGAAATATATTTCGTTCGCATAGGCTACTATACGAAACATCTTTGCTTCGTATTCTCTGCGGAAGGGAGATTTTTATCGATGGAACTTACTTTTGCACATTGGATGTATTTAATAGGGACATTAGTAATAATCGGAACCATGTTATTTAGACAGAACGTAGTAGTTCCGTCCATATTAGTTACATTTTTAGTAGGTTGGATTTTCAGTGGCTCTTTTACGTTTGGTTTACAAACAATCTTTAACGCAAGCTTAGTTGCCGCTGGTGAGCTTTTCAATATATTCCTCATAATAGCAATTATGACAGCATTGTTACATTCACTAAAATCGTTAGGAACAGACGAACAAATGATTACCCCATTTCAACGAATAATGAAAAATGGTCATATTTCATTTTGGGTAATCGTTTTTGTAACGTATGCAATCTCACTATTCTTCTGGCCAACACCTGCAGTCCCGCTAGTCGGAGCACTATTAATTCCTGTAGCAGTCCGTGCTGGACTACCGCCAATCGGTGCAGCGATAGCCATTTCTCTTGCAGGTCAAGGGATGGCATTGTCTTCAGACTATATAATACAAATTGCACCAACTTTAACGGCAACAGCAGCAGCTGTTGAAATTCATACCGTTGCAGATCGTGGTTTTGTGCTATCCATTATTACTGGAACAGTTGCCATTGTTCTAGCTTATATTTTAATAAGAAAGCATATTCAAAAGCCTTCCATTGACCATTTACACATATGGGAGAAAACAGAACAAACAAATGAAGATTTAAAAGAAGAATTAAATAACCAGCAACAAAAAAGTAAATATAGTCTACTTTTTGCAATCCTTGTTCCAGCTACGTTTTTAAGTGTTATTGCCTACATGGTATTAGCGAAATTTGTTACATCTATTCCTTCTATAGAAGGCGGTACAGGTGCTGCGCTTATCGGTGGTGCATCTGTTTTATTATTAATTGCTGCTTCTACATTTCGTAATGTTCGAACATCGCTTTCAAATGTAAGTGATAATTTAGTTAAAGGTTTCTTGTTTGCGTTTAAAGCAATGGGACCTGTTATACCGATAGCTGGTTTTTTCTTTGTCGGTAGTGGCGAACTCTCAGCTAAAATTTTTGGCACAGGTAGTGAGGAAACCCCTTCGTTTCTTTTCGATTTAATTCTAGCTGGACAAAATTTCATTCCTGAAAGTGCGTTTATTGCCGGTTTCGGAATATTATTAATAGGTATGATTACTGGATTAGATGGATCTGGTTTTTCCGGTTTACCTCTAGTTGGCGCTCTTTCTGGTGCTTTAAGTGACAGTGTAGGTGTAGATGCTGCAACATTAGCTGCAATAGGTCAAATGGGTTCTATTTGGGTTGGTGGTGGAACGTTAATAGCTTGGTCGTCTCTTGTAGCAGTTGCCGGCTTTGCAAAAGTACCAGTAATGGAACTTGTAAGAAAAAGCTTCATACCTGTTGTGTTAGGTTTGATTATCTCAACTTTTATAGGCTTGTGGATATTTTAATAGTAACGGTCTATAATAAAAATAGAGCATATAGAATAAAGAACTCCGATAGGTAGCGACGCCTAAGGAGTTCTTTTTTTTATATATGAATCGGTACACCTAACATTTCAGCAATATCTTCCTCTGTTAGTTGGATGGAATCGTTATCTTCTATCATTTGTTCTACTAAATTTTGTTTTTTCTGTTGTAATTCATTCATTTTTTCTTCAATGGTTCCTGCTGTTAATAGTTTTATTACTTGTACATCTTTTGTTTGACCGATCCGATAAGCACGATCTGCCGCTTGTGTCTCGACTGCAGGGTTCCACCATAGGTCATATAACACTACAGTATCTGCACCTGTTAAATTCAATCCTGTTCCACCTGCTTTTAACGATATTAAAAAGAAGTCTCGTTCGCCTTTATTGAAACGATTACATCGCTCTAATCTTTCTTCTGAAGGTGTTTGTCCATCTAAATAAAAAAATGACGTACCGTTCATTGCTAATTCTTTTCCTATAAGCTGTAACATTTTCGTGAATTGTGAAAATATCAGTACTCTTCTTCCTGTACGTTTGGCATCATTCACGATTTGTTTTAATTGTTCAAATTTAGAAGAAGTACCTTTATATCCGTCTACAAAAAGTGCAGGATGACAACATATTTGTCGCAGTCGTGTGAGACCAGCTAATATTTTTATTCTATTTTTTCTAATTGTATCTTTATCTAACTGCTTCAATGTGTCGTGCCTTAATTTCGCTAAATAAGCTGCATATAGTTTTTTCTGTTCTGGTAATAACTCCACTCGTTCAACTTGCTCTATCTTTTGAGGTAATTCTTGAAGCACATCTTTCTTTGTCCTTCTTAATAAAAATGGACGTATTCTTTTACTTATCGTCTTTTTCGTTAAATTATTATATTCTTTAAAGCTTTGAAACAGTTCAGGTAATATTACATGAAAAATAGACCATAATTCCACTAATGAATTTTCAATCGGTGTGCCAGAAAGTGCAAAGCGGTGATTTGCCTTCACTTTCTTTACAGCCTTTGCAGTTTGCGTATTTGGATTTTTAAACGCTTGAGCCTCATCGAAAAATACAGTATGGAATACTTGTTTGTCTAACCATTGTATTTCTTGTCTTAACAAAGGATAAGAAATGATTACTACATCTACCCCACTATTATTTTGTAACAAAGGTTGCCTTTCTTTTTTAGATCCATCAATAACGATTGCCTTTATTTGTGGTGCGAATTTTTGAATTTCGCTTAACCAATTAAAGGTCAGCGAAGAAGGACAAACAATTAATACTGGATTTTTACCTTCTCTAATAAGCTCAAGCTCTGAGTAAATAAACGTAATACTTTGTAACGTTTTTCCAAGCCCCATATCATCAGCTAAAATGCCACCAAAATGATGTTTTGCTAGAAGTTTCATCCATTTATAACCAGTAATTTGATAGTCTCTTAAAATCGAACGTAAATCTTCAGGTACCTCGAAACTTTCATTTTGTGGATGCACTAGTTTCCCAATAAATTGTTGAAACGATTTGTCTATAGAGATTGCCTCATCCGTAAGATTATCTACATATTTTAACCCACCTACAACAGGTAAGCCCCACTCATCGTCTGACTGTTTATACTCTTGGGGTATTGTATTTAAAAATGTTTGAATTTCATTCAATTCTTTTGTTTCTAATGAAAGTAACGAACCGTTTTGAAGACGATAATATTTTCGCTTTTCTTCAAGTGCTACAAGAAGTTCTTTAATCTCCCTATCAGCTATACCATCCATTTCAAATTTAAACTGTAACCAATTTATTCGGTCTTTTTTCATTTTTACATTGATTTTAGGTCGTTTATTTTCTCTGAAAATACGATTCCTAACAGCTGTTGTCGCATATATTTGTACGAGCTTTTTTAATGAAGGGAGAACGTGATATAAAAATTGATATTCTAACTCTTCGTTTTGTAGATAATAGCCTCCATCTGTTTTGGCAAATTCACTTTCTTCCATAATTCTTAAAATTTCTTCTTCCTTACCAACATCTCTTATAAACAAAGGTCCAAGTACTCTGTCGTTTTTATCTAGTGGATTTATAATTACATTTTCATAATGAAATTCTAAACCAACAAGTAATCGGTTTTTTAAGCGATCTAAAAAGAGTTTTGCCTTTAACGGAGTTTTCACTAACTTATCTGTTATGGATTCCGAAAATTGAATTGTTCCGAGCCTTCTTAAACCAGGTACTACTTTATCGATAAACATTGGTAGCTGTTCTTCTGATAAAGGAATGATATTTTCCCCCGTTCTATCAATCATTTTCACTAACTCTGATAATCGTAGACAATCATCATTTTGTAAACGAATAAATTCCCCATTTACAAAAACGAATTGATACGACGAGAAAACATACAGATTTTGTATCCCGTCTATTATTAAAGAGTAATTTCCATTTTGCTGTCTTTCTAATGAAAATTTTAGATTGAGTGTCGCTTGTCCGATTCGAACCGGTACTGTTGTGACACTATTCACGATAAAAAGTGACGAGTGTATGTTAGAAAGAAGCATTAAAAGTTTTTCACCTAACGTAGGTGGAATAACTAATGTGTTTAACATCCCATCATTAACTTCATCGATATATATTTGTTTAACTTGTACTATTTCAAAAAGAAGCTGAAGTACTTTATCTACTTCTTTCGAAAAGCAATGTAGCGCTGGGTTATACGTAAAAGTGGAAGACAAGTTTGTCGGTACTCCATCTAAAGCATTTTTTATAAATTTATAAAGATTTTTAACGGTTTGCGAGCCAACCTTCATTTCTATACCGATCATATATTGCCCATCTTGAATTTTTATGGCTTTACAAGTAAAAGTAGCATTTTGTATTTCCCTATTTTCAAAATGTCGTTGGGAAATAGAATGTCTTTTTTCACTATTAAAAATATCGAATAAACTGTCCACATCATCATTATTGTCTCTTTTTGCATGAATGTACTGCTTATTTAGCATAAGAAGTACTGCTGCAACATGCTGGCATTCTTTTTTATAGGAAGCAAGTTTAGGACAGCTACAAGCAATCTTCAAAATTCTTTCATTTTTAAAAGTAATCTCAACCTCAAAGTTTTCGTTTCCTGATATGGTTGCTCTTATTACGTTGTTCTCATTTTGTACAATAGTAACTTTTCCATCGCGGCAAAACGCCTCCCCACGTTTAAAGGAAGCATTACCGCACATATCTAAAATTTTTCTTTCATTTATCATTATCGACATGCGAAGAACTCCTTCATTTAGGGTAAAGGTAAAAAATCAATAGGTTGATTTTATCATACATCATCCTATCCGTGTATATAACAAGCATTGACTTTAGTCGATAAAAATATATTAGAAACGAAACATGACAAAAACACGTGTGGGTGTGGAAATATTTCTCAATAAATTGTAAAATAAATTCATACTATTCTAATTTTACACTATACATAGGGTGTATTTAAGAAAGTGGGTATTGTATGCATCGTAAAATATATTGGTCCCTCCTACTCCCATTTCTTGTTGGTAGTGCTATATTGCTTTTTATATTACCGGCAGGGAGGAAACATTACGTCTTCTTTTTAGCCATTATCTTTTGGTTAACATATTACTTTATAGGAAATGTAGGCAAAAATAAAAGCTAGCATTCTCTTAATGTTGAGAACACCAGCTTTTTTGCTTTATTTCATCCCAGTCAATGTAATCCCTTTTATTATATGTTTTTGTAAAAGGAAGAACACTAATATTAATGGTAATGCCGTTATTGTTGCACCAGCCATAATTAACTCCCATCTAGATTCAAATTCACCTGATGCAAAGAAAGATAATCCGACTGGTAACGTGTAAAGTGATGAAGAATCCGTCACAATAAGCGGCCATAAAAATGCGTTCCAGTTACTCAAAAATGAAAAAATAAACAATGCGGAAATTGCTGGCCATACTTGTGGGATCGCAACCTTTATAAATATTTTAAATTCACCGAGCCCATCAATTCTTGCCGCATCTAAAAGGTCATCTGGTATCGACTCCATAAATTGTTTCATTAAAAACACACCAAAACCAGTCATTAAACCAGGGAATAATAATCCCCAATAGCTATCTGTCCAACCAAATTCAGAACTCATTAAATACCAAGGAATTATTAACATTTCTGTCGGTACCATTAAAGTACTTAATATAGCTATAAAAATGATTCCTTTTCCTATAAATTTAAATTTAGCAATAATATAGCCTACTAACGAATCAAAGAATACGACACTAATCGTCGTAACAGTTGCGACTATAATACTATTTAGAAACCACTTCCCAAATAAGGAATCCAAAAAAATTCTTCGGTAGTTTTCTAAAGTAGGATTTTCAGGAATAATGCTAAGTGTGTATACGTCTAAAGCAGATTTTAAGGAGGTTGATACCATCCAAACGAATGGGAAAATCATGATTATAGTCCCAAGAATTAATAGCGTATATACAACGAACGATTTTGTTTTTTTATCCATTTGATTTTCCCTCCTTTAATAATCAAATTTCTTCGATAGTACTTTCATTTGGAAAATGGTTAAGGCTAAAATGAATAGGAATAATATAACAGTTGCTGCTGATGCTAATCCCATACTGTATTGTCTAAATGCTAATTGATAAATATAAACAACAATAGAAATCGTGGAATGTAAAGGTCCCCCTGCACTATCTACACTCATATTTACTACTTGTGTAAATGAAACCTGAATAAAGTTAATACTACCAATTACAACAGAGAAAACAATGGTTGGATTTAATAATGGCAATGTTATGCTTTTAAATTTATTCCAGCTATTTGCCCCGTCCACTTCTGCAGCTTCATAAAACATTTTAGGAATATTTTCTAAACCAGCTAAAAAAATTACCATTTGAAAGCCTAACCCTTGCCAAATCATCGTTCCAATAATGATATATATCGCCTGATCTGGGGAATTTAAAAATAGTTGTGGCGGTATCCCTAAATTAACTAAAAATTCATTAATAATACCATTATTCATAAAAAGCCAACGGAAAACCCAACTAACAGCCACAATACTCGTTACATAAGGGATAAAATATATAACTCTAAATACACCGACAAACTTATTAATACGTTGTAACAATAGAGCAATAAGTAAACCGATTAATACTTGACCAGAAACACCAAATACAATAAAAATTACTGTGTTCCACAAAGATTTTTTGAAAATAGGATCATTCGCTAGTGTTACATAATTATCGAATCCTACAAAAGGCTTTTCTGGAGATAATATATTCCATTCTCTAAATCCTATATTAAACGTGTATAATGTCGGGGCTATTCTTATACAAATATAGAAAATTAGTGGAAGCAATAAGCAAAGGTAAACAAATAAATATTTACTTTGCTTTAGCGTTAAGCTAGGTCCATTCCTTTTAATTTTGGGTGATTTGTGTGTATCCAATGATGGTTCTGCCATACTATTACCTCCTCTTGAAAAGGGATACTAAAACTGTTTTTTCGTAAAAGTTATGTACTCTTTTTTTCTACCATCTTAAAAGAAGGACGATATTAACCGTCCTTCTTTATTTTGTACATGTGCTAGTTGCTTCCGCTTTTCTATTTACCGTTTAGACCAGTATTCATCAAATAGTGCTTGTGTTGACTCTACTAATTCTTTATATGCATCTTCTGGAGATACACCTTGAAGTAAAACTCTGTCGACTGCTTGAATAACAAGGTCTCTTTCTCGACTTTCATCTACAAAGAAATGGGCATTAGCATATGGAAGTTGCTCAATAAAAGCACCATATAATTCATGATTTAAATATTTATCTTGTAGCGCTACACTCTGTTTTGCTGGTAATTCTCCAATTTCATCTAACCATCTTTCCATTACATCTTCACTAGTTAAAAACTGCAAAAACTTAACAGATGCATCAAGTTTTGCCCCTTCTACCTTGGAAGTGATTCCATTACTCCAAAACGATGCTTGTGTTGCTTTATTACCATCCTTGGAAGGTAGTGGTGCAATCGCGTAGTTTAAGTCAGGTGTATCATTTTGTAATGTTCCTATACGGAAAGAACCATCAATATTCATCGCAGCATTCCCAGTTTTAAATGCTGTCACATCATCAGTGTAAAAATTTCGTTCCCCTACTTCATGTTCTGTTACGAAATTTAACCAATATTTAAATGCCTCTAAACCAGCATTTGTTTGATTCCATTGGATTGTTTTTCGATCTTCACTTAGTCCTTGCCCGCCAGCTTGGTAAAGAAGAGCATCTCTAAACCAATGGTGTCCTTGTTGACTAGGTTCCCAAGCCATACCAGCTTGCGCTAAACGACCGTTACTATCTCTTTTTGTAAGTTTAATAGAATAATCTACAAGCTCATCCCAAGTTGCAGGTGGACTATTTGGATCTAATCCCGCTTCTTCGAACAGATCTTTGTTATAAAATAACGCGATTGTTCTTACAGCAGTAGGTATTGTCCAGTACTCTCCATCTAATTTCACTGATTCAACCATAGGGAAGAATTCAGATTCAATCGTTTCATGTGGAAATGCTTCCTTAGGTAATGGTTGTAAGTAACCTGAGTCAACATATCTTGGTACCCATCCGTAAAATAAATTAATAACATCTGGACCACGGCCAGCAGGTACTTGTGCTGCTACGCGCTCATTAAATTGGTCATATGGAAATGTTGTATGCTTTACTTTAATACCTGGGTTTGCTTCTTCAAATTCTTTTATTAATTCATCAACTAATTTTACTTTAGAATCAAAATGATATTGCCAATACTCAATTTCTACAATGTCACCATCTTTTTCGCCAGCAGTCTCTTTGTCACCACTACAGGCAACGATAAACATACTTAAAGCAAAAAATAATACGAATAAAAATGCTTTTTTCATTTGCCATCCCCCTCATAACCTATTATTTATTTTTTAATACATGAAACAACATCTTCAGTTAATCTCTGTTTATAGTCAAAAAATTGTTTTTGTTTTTCATTTAACCAATAGTTGTCGTTCTTTAATGACTTAACAGCTTCTTCATATTGAAACTCTATTGCTTTTAACGACGGACCACCAAGTATATTTCGCACATTCACGAAATTTCGTACGCAAATGGCTGATTGGTATTCTTCTTCTGTTAAATTTAGTAATATTTGAAAGCTATTTTTCGCTATGTTATTAATTTTAGAAGCGCTTCCATTTGTTAAATCTAAACCTTCTTTTACTAAATCTTTTACAAATGTACTTACAATTCCATGTGCCGAACGGAATGGGATACTGTAGTTTCGTACTATTACATCGGAAATTTCTGTTACCGTAGCAAAGCCTCTTTGTGCATTTTCTAATAAAAGTTCTTTATTAAAAGTACAATGATGTAAAATTTCTGTAAGAATTTCCACTACTTCTACGGAGGTTATATAGCCTGTATATAATGGTGGTTGAATATCATCACCTATGTCGACAATATCACCCAATGGAACGTTATGGGCAAGAAATATAGTGTTTTCAAGGCTGCCTATTGCTTTACTAATGGAAGCCCTTGTATGTTCTAACGCAGATGGGTTTCTTTTTTGAGGCATAATACTTGATGTTTGAACATGCATATCGTGTAATCTCAAAGTATTCACTTCGTTCGTTGTCATGAAAATTAGGTCATTTACAAAGCGTGATAGAGTAGATAACGAAATTGAAAGTACACTTTTTAGTTCTATCATAAAATCCGAAGCTGAAATTGCATCATAGGAGTTAGACAGTGGTGAATCAAAGCCTAATCTTTTACTAATATTTTCGCGATCAATGTTATAGCCTGTTGTAGAAAGTGCTGCTGCTCCCATTGGGGAACGATTCACTCTATTGTAAAGTTCTTGCCCTCTTTGTACGTCTCGTTGTAAGTTATGTACGACTGCCATTAAATAGTGTGATAAAGTAGTAGGTTGTGCTTGTTGGTTATGTGTATGTGCTGTCATTATTGTTGTTTTGTGTTCGGCTACTAAACGTAATAGCTCGTTCCTTAATAAGTTAATTGTATTCATCCATTCCACGATTCTTTCTCGCCAGAACATTCGAAACATCGTTGTGTCCATATCATTTCGACTAAATGCAATGTGCATATTCCCGACAAGTTCAGGACCAATCACTTTACTGAGATCATCTTCTAGCATAAAAAACAGATCTTCAAAATTACTATCGTATTTTTTTTCGTAGCCTTGTTTATATAATTTATGAGTTGCTTCTAAAATGGAACTCGCATGCTCTTGCTCGATAATGTTTTGATCTCTTAGCATTAACACATGAGCTAAGTTTATTTCCATTATATGATGATAGTAATGTTTTTTAGTAAATGAATATGTTGGGCCTAAAGTAGCGTCTATATATATTTTTGAGCGTTGGGTCATTCTAAATTACTCCTTTTTCTTTAAGTAATGATTCATGCTCACGTAAAACTAATGCTCCTGCACCTATTAATGACAAACCTTCTAATTCTGAAACGAAAATATCTGTTCGAATGGGAAGATGTTTTTCAATTATTGATTGGACTTTTGGTAGAAACCATTTCCCCGATTTCGATATTCCCCCACCGATTACGACACATTGAGGGTTAAATATACATATGACATTTACTAATGCAAAGGCTATATGTTCAAGCGTTTCATTTACAACTTGTAGACTAAGAGGATCGTTATTAATTGCATAGTGGAATATTTTTTTTGCAGTTAACTTTTCTCCCTTTAATGGATGATCATAGGTGACGTTTTGTAAATGCATTTCCATTCTTTTTACAATCGACGGTCCACCAACATGACTATCTAAAAAACCATAACCTTGAAAAATATGGTCATACTCTTCCTTTGCTTCATTTTTATCTGTAACCATATAACCAATTTCACCTGCAGCAAATGCTGAACCGCGATATAATTGACCATTTACAATTATCCCACAGCCTACTCCTGTTCCAAGCGTTATTAATATAACATGATCTTTATTACTCGCTTGCCCTTTCCATTGTTCGCCTAATACAGCTATATTAACATCATTATCAACATAGACTGGGAATTCGATTTTTTCTTCTAGCTTATGTTTAAGTGGATAATTGATCCATCCTAAACTTGGTGCATCTATCACAATTCCTTGATTAGAATCAGTTATACCTGGTGCACCTACTCCGACAGCCATGACAAATTCACTACCAATATTATTTTTCTCCAATAGAGAATAAACTGTTGTACAAATTTCATTAATGAAATCTTTCTTTAGCGCTGCTTGCGTTAATAATTGACCTTTTGCGATAAGTTCCCCAGTGAGATTAACGATCCCAACTTCAACATTTGTACCTCCAATATCTATTCCTATTAGAAAATATGCATTTTTATTAAAAAATAGATTAATTGGTTTACGTCCACCTAGTGCACTAGATTCATTACTCTCCCTTTCAAAAATCCATCCTTCTTGTAATAATTCATCTACTATTAAAGATACAGTAGGCTTACTGATGGAGAGGTTGACGGAAATTTCTGCTCTTGAAATTTGGTCATTATCTCTAATAAACTGTAAAATTTTCTTTTTGTTTAAATATTTTAAGTAATTTGGAGTGTTACTTCTCGATTGTTTCATATACGTGCCCCTTGAAAGAATTCGACGTTAGTTCGTAAACTTTCCTTACCAACTTAAATTCATCTTATTTTCTTTTCATGTTGATGTCAACAGAATTTTCAGAAAAATATAAATTTGTGTATTTTTACCTAGAGAGGTATTACTCATTCCTAATACCTCTCTGTACTATTTTAGTCTTTAAATAACGGGTAACTAATTAAGTTTGTAAAGATGCGATACCCACCTGCAACTTGCCCTTGAATTTGGCGATACCATACTAAATTCGTATATAAATAAGTACCCTCGCCATATTCAGCCATTAAAATTCCACTTTCAAAAGGTTCTTCACCAGGATCAGCCATACTTATAAATGTTTCGTAACGCTCATCCCATTCACTCGGAAAATATAGCGCTCTTTCCTGTACCCAATTTTCCCAATCAGATTCATTTAGGCTATTTGGATGGTTAAAAAGTGGATGTTCTGGGTCTTTAATTTCAACTTGAGCATTTTGATCTGTAACTCTCCAACGAATAGATGGTGTACCTATCGTAAGTGGATACGGAGGATGGTTTTCTCCATGATAACTATCATTAGGTGTATGATACTGTACAACTAAGTGTCCACCATTATTTACATAGTCTAATAGACGGCTATTTAATTGTGGTAACCCTTCTCTTCTATATGCTCTAATTCCTAAAGCGATAGAATCATATTGAGCTAAATCTCCACTTGCAATTTCTTCATTTGATAGTTTTGTTATATCCATTCCAATATTAATTAAGTAATCGGCAATTTGATCAAAACCACTTTCGATATACCCGACCTTTATCCCATCAGGAATAGTTAATTCAAATGAAATACCTGCGGATTTTGCGTTATACAAGTAATACTGAGTACGAATATGGTCATAATTTATTGTTTGAACAGTTGTAGAAAACTCTTTATTATCTACTAGTACTTTACCTAACACTTCAAATGTTTCTGGTGCAATATTATTCGGATTAACAGTAAAAATTACCGTTTCTGTTTGTCCTTGCTCTTCAAAATGCACCGAATCTTGGGAAACAGATACTTCCCATCCGCTTGGCACTTCTAGTAAAGGAGTTGCTACAGACGGGCCATCAACATAATTAGTTAATGTCATTTCTACTTCTATTTCTTCTGGAATATCCAGTTGATTAATTGCAATTTGAACTGGATTTAATGCTACAGCTACGTCTGGTAAAACAGCAACTGTATTTTTAGGTGTTACAGTAAATGAAGCGCTTTCTTTTTTAACCTCATACTGAACGTTTGCTAAAATAATCGCATCTTCATATGGATGGTAGAATTTTTCATCGTCATTAACTGTCACTTCAAATGTTTTTGTAACAGACTCATTAGGTTTTAAAGTTATCTTTTCTACTTCTCCTCTAACTGTCCAACCTTCTGGAATAAGAAGAGAAAGTTCAACATTATTTAACGTAACTTTACCATCATTAGTAACGTTTAGTTCAACTGGAGTTGTAGCTCCTCTAACTAAAGTAGAATTATCAACCGTTACATCAATATTCAACGAAGATGCTATTTTACTCACTTCTACTAACTGCTTTTGTTTAACATTAAGTTTAAATAGTATATCTTTCTTTAACTCTTTTGAAATATTACTTTTTTCTACTTTAACAATTGCTTTTTTTACTTCACCTATAGCCCCGTGTGCATTTACTAGTACTTCTTCACGAGATGGGTAACTTTTAACTACTGCATCTAGTGCACTTTGTACATTTTTAAGTACACCTTTTATTTGATTATCGCTTCTTTCTAATCTTTCTGCTACTTCTGTGAAACTAAAGTCGAGGCTATCAAAAATCGTTTCTTCTTTGTCTGGAATTGGATGGACAGACTTAACTAAATCTAAATGCACGTAAAGTGGAGCAACAGGTACTTCTCTTCCCATACCTTGACTTTTATGAAGATAACGAGAATCTTCCCCTAGTTGCGCATAAGTTTTCCCATAAACATCATCAATTTCATTTCCTACTTCAATGGAAACTGTAGCATTACTGTTAGATTGGGCAGGAAAGTATAATTTTTTTATTTGCCAAGGAGTTAATCCTTCTTCTAAATGTTCTGGAAATACGGTAGGATCTGCTGCATCTTCAAAAGCTCTTTCTGTTAAAACATTTATTGCACGATGGTGACCGTGTTGAGAATCAACATCTAAAAATGATGGGAATACAATTTCCGGTCGATATTCTCTAATTTTTCTAATTAATCTTTCGTACGCTATTTCTTCTCCCCATTCATGTAACGTTTCTTCTGTTGATTTAGAAAAACCGAAATCATAGATAGGGTCACTAATGTCTTCACTTAGCATAATTAAGTCTACATTCGTTACATCTGATGCTTCTATTAATTCCTCAGAACGAATAATTCCTAATCCATTACCTAACTCAGAACCAATTTCATTTTGACCACCTTCACCCCTATTTGCGATAAGGCTTCCAGTTCTTACACCTTTACCTAGGGATAAATAGGCTAATAAATGACTACGTTCATCATCTGGATGAGCACCTGTATTTAGAAAACTTGTTGTTGTCGTTAACGGTGTTACCAC
The DNA here is from genome assembly GCF_002250055.1 of Sutcliffiella cohnii. Taxonomy (NCBI): domain Bacteria; kingdom Bacillati; phylum Bacillota; class Bacilli; order Caryophanales; family Bacillaceae; genus Sutcliffiella; species Sutcliffiella cohnii. The sequence goes on along the minus strand of NZ_CP018866.1, from coordinate 2,106,990 downwards.
TTTCCATAAATCTACATCATGATTCCCGTTTTTAACTGCCATCGTTTTTACACTTTCAGTAAATACGAGCGGTAATAGTAAAATTACTGCCATTAGACTTAACAAAAGCTTTCTTCTTAACATGTAAACATTCCCCCTAAAAATTAATGGATTCGTAATAAGCCCCCTTTCAGTAAGTTAACTTGTTAGTTAGTAAAGTTTCCTTACCATCTACTAATATACAAAATATTAAGAATTTTTAAAAATGTATTAATACCTATATATCCTACAAGTTTTTATAACGCTTCTTTCCTAGAGAATATGAATTGTACTGTGACAATCGTCATATAACAACAAAAAAGCGCTCTGTCTACTTAACTGACATAACGCTTTTTTATATTATAAAATAACCGCTGTTACACAGAAATATCTCTTATTCTAAAGGCTCTCGCACCAAAAAAAGTGACTATAAGACTAATTAGGAATAAAGTCATTAATGGTGCAATATGAATATTCTCGACCGGAAACTGTGGAATATGACCGAAAGGACTTAACATACTCATCCATTCTGGCAATTGCAATAGTCCTCCTAAATATACGACAAAAAATGAATAGCCTAAGTAGATCCAAATAACCGCTGTAAGTTGAGGTTTAAATCCATATATAAAAATAGTAATACTAATCATTAGCCACACTGATGGTAAATATACCATTCCTGATTTTAGTAAAACAACGATTTGTATAGGCTCCTCCATTACTAAACTACTAGCGAAAAATAATCCTAATATAGATAGTAATAACAACATTACACTACTTAGTATGGATATGAATACATACGAAAATAATAATTGATTCCGTGAAACTGCTTTAGATAATAGATGATCAATTCGGTTCTTTTTTTCTTCTCCCTTTAACTTTAAAAAGAACATCACGGGTGGAACTGTACAAATTAAAGAGATAATACACATTAACATCGTTAAGAATTGCTCCGTTAATGATAATCCTTCTATCGGAGCTAGCATTTCAGAAAGCATTTCATTACTTCCGAAAAAATTTTCAAGATCACCAAAAACAGAACCGTACGATAACCCTAACAATAACATTGCAATGGACCAAGCAATAATACTTGTTCGTTGAAGTGTAAATGCTAAACCTAGAGTTGATAGTAACAAAGGAGAAGCATTCTTTTTTCCGGATTTAGTTCGGAGAAAACTAGAGCCAACATCTCGTATTGCTTGTAAATATAAAGATATTAGGCTTAGTAAAACCGCTAATAAAATCGTCCAAAATATGGGTGTCCAATTGTTTTGCACATAAACTTCAGTAGATAAAATCCAGCCTAATGGAGAAACGTTTGAAAGTAATGAGTTACTAACATCACCAATCGCTCTTATTAGATATCCGAAACCTAACAGCATAAATGATAGCGTGAGTGTTCCTCTACTAGTTTGAGAGAGTTGTGCCATTAATGCTGTAATGGCTGAAAAAATGAGACCTGTCGCCCCTAAACTTGCACCATAAAGAAAAGATCCTTGTGCGTCCATACTAGATATATTTAAAGACGTTAAACCAACTCCGATAATAATAGCAAGCAAGCAATTTAGAATAATCATTAATTTAAATGTTGCAAGTAAATTCGCTAAACGTCCAACGGGCAATGATCTTAACAATTCAAGTTGACCATCTTCTTCTTCCGATCTCGTAAGACTCGTTACAAATAATATGCTCATAATTGCCACTACTATAGCAGTAAATAACAACATTTGATGTGCCATCATCGCACCGGTTGTGTAATTATCTAATCCGTAACCAGGACCAACCATCGCTATCATTGCAGGGTTTTTCATTGTTTCCGCAATCGCTTGCCTTTCCACATCCGACTTATATAGACCTTCGAATGAACCAGCTGTAGCAATCGATATTAGTAAAAAAGAGAGTATCCATATTACCATCCGATATCGATTACGTTTTAACATAAACTTAAAAAGTAATTCATTATTAGAAAATAGCTGATACCACACTTTTACTCACCCCTATCTCCTCTTGAAGCGGATGAAATATCATAATGTCTCATAAACAGATCTTCTAAAGTCGGTGGTGCACTTTCAAGCTTTACTATACCGTATTGTCCTAAATACTTTATTACGATATCTAGCTGATCAGCATCAACCTGGAAGCTTATAGAATCACGAGAGTTCTCAACTTCATGTACTCCGTTTAGTTTACTTAAGTCGGTAATTGGTTCTTTTGTTTGAACTATTAGTCTAGTTCTTGTTAAATGACGTAATTCTGTTAAACTTCCACTTTCAATAATTTCGCCTTGGCGTATGATTCCTACTCTATCACACAATTTTTCTACCTCTGATAAAATGTGGCTTGATAGGAGGACGCTTTTTCCGGCTAGTTTTGCTTCCATCACACAGTCCTGAAAAGCTCTTTCCATTAATGGGTCTAACCCTGATGTTGGCTCATCTAACAGATAAAAATCTGCATCGGCTGCAAACGCTGATACTAATGCTACTTTTTGTCTATTTCCTTTTGAATACGTACGGCACTTTTTGGATGGATCTAATTGAAACTTTTCAATTAATTGTTCACGCCGGCTAACGTTTATGTCCCCTCTTAACTTCAAAAATAAGTCAATTACTTCGCCACCTGTTAAATTCGGCCATAAATTAACGTCACCAGGAACATAAGCAACTCTTTTATGAATATCAACAGCATCTTTCCATACATCTTTTCCAAAGATTTTAGCATCACCACTTGATGCTTTTAATACTCCAAGCAAAATTCGAATGGTCGTCGATTTCCCAGCCCCATTTGGCCCAATAAACCCATAAACTTCTCCTTCATGCACTTCCATATTTACTCCATTTAATGCTGAAAATTTACCGAAACTTTTTTTTAATTCAGTAATATTAAGTACGGTCATCAGTAGGACCTCCTCTTTAAAGAAGTTTTGAAATATTACACATTATATATTTCATAATATAGGAGATGATGTCCACTTTCAACACCTTTATGAAATATTATATTTGTTTTATTTCATAACTTTTATTAAACTTATATATGAGGTGAATGTAATGGACGGGTTTCAGCGCCGTAAAGAAGAAAAAATGAACAATATATTAGAAGCAGCTCTCCAACTATTTATGGAGTTTGGGATTCAGAAAGTGTCGATATCACAAATAGCAAAAAAAGCTAACGTATCACAAGTTACCATTTACAATTATTTCGATAGTAAACATAATCTGATTCGCGAAGTGTTTATATATTATACAGATAACGTTACCCTTGAATTTGAAAAGTTAATAAATAGTGAATTGCCCTTTCCTGATAAAATAAAACAAATTATATTTAATAAGAAAAAAGCCGCTAATCAACTACACGAGGAATTATATGAATATTTTTTGAAAGAGTATAGAGAAGAAGGGAATCATTTGCAAAAATTGTACGCGGAAAAAGTACTACCACAAATAATGAGTTTTTTCGAAGATGGTAAGAAGGAAGGTTTTATCAATAAAAATCTGTCAAATGAAGCAATATTGTTTTATTTTCAAATGATGACAGACTACTTTAAAAAGGAAGAAACCTATCAACAACTACTTCCTCTAACGGAAGACATTATGCAAATATTGTTTTACGGTATATTGGGAAAAGACCCAAGTACAAATTAAGAACTAATACAACCCGACTTCTCTTCACATTTCCTGGGGAAGCGCACCAAATGACAAATTTCCTTCATAAACTACAGTTCATTCAACTTATAATTTTGCATTAAAAACTGACCTTTTTTTAATAAGGTCAGTTTTCTCTTTTCAATGGTATTATGAAATGGGACTAGGATTATTATTTAGTAAGCCATTGGCAACAAATTTGTGGAAGAACCATTCACCAACTCCGATGATTAAAGCCGAAATGAATGCTGCTCCGAATGGTATTCCGACACCGTAAACGATTGGAGCAAGTAACCATAATGCAAAGGTTGTAATTGCTAAGTCAGCAATTGTTGCAATTATGTTATTGGAAATCCTTAATATTCCTAAGTCCCCTATTAGATAACTTATCCCTACAATGAATAGAGAAAGAACAAACGTTCCTCCAATAGGGTAATTATATAATCCTGATAATATAAACCATAAAACAAGCGCTACCATCGCTGTTTTAATTACGATCGCTGATAAATGTCTCAAATGTAGCACCTCCTTTTATTTAGGTTGCTCTGATAAATAATTTTCTTTCTATATACATTTTACAAAAGAAGTAAAGTATTTCTATCCGTATTGAAAATTGAAACTTTAATACTTCTGAAACGTATTTATATTTATTAGGAGGTGTTATTTAGATGGAGGATATTTTGCTTGGATTTATTCTTTTCATGGCAGGACTAGTATTATTCACGTTCCCGCCAAAAAGAATTAACTCCTTTTACGGGTACAGAACTCATAATTCCATGAAAAATATAAATAATTGGAAAACCGCTAATCAATTTAGTAGTAAGCTATTAATGTTGATTGGACTAGTCTTATCTATGGTAGGTTATTTCACATCTCCCATCTGGGCACTCGTTACATTAGTTCCTCTAATCGGGATATTGTTTTTACTTGTTGAATGGCGTATAAGCAAATAATATACAGGATTAATAAGTCATTTAGTAGTTAAATGATACAAAAAACAAGTGGAAAAAAACGCTCGTTTTTCCCCACTTGCTTAACGTCTTATTGGACAAGACTTTGTTGTTTTTATTCTTTATCTTTATGTTGGTTAGTCATTTTAGCTGCTTCAAATTCTGCATATGATGCAAATTCCGTGTTCATTTTTCCTTTTTTCGCGTTATTGTTTCTATTAGCATTTGCATTTCCTTTTTTTGTTCTACCCATTCTTAACCCTCCTCTGCTCAATGGCTTCGGAGTTAGTATGTGAATATAATGCGCTTTCGATTAAGGAAAAATAATCATGAATCTGTACTTACTGGATTATCATTATAGGAAATCCAATCACTCCAACTACCTGCATAAAGTTTTACATTATGAAAGCCAGCTTCTCTTAGTGCAAGAACATTTGGACAAGCTGTTACTCCAGAGCCACAATATACAATAACTTCTTTTGTTGGATCTAAATCTTGAAAAGATTCCTTTCCTTTCTTTATATCTAACCAAAATTTATTAACTGCTCCAGGTATATGGCCTCCGATACGATCGATTGGTTCTTGTATTCCTTTGTATCGTACTTCTTCTCGAGAATCAATAAGGACGATTTCTCCTTTATTAATCGATTCTAGTCGGTTACGGACATCTTCCATCGTGACTAATAAATCCTTTTGTAAATCTACTTCAATCGATACTTTTTCTTTACTAATTTTAGGTATTACATCTGTTGTTGGAAAGCCTTTTTCTTTCCATTCTGCAAAGCTTTCTTTCATAATAAATGTATTTTTATGCCCTAAATACGTTAATAAAAACCAAAACCTTGAGGCCATTGCTCCTTGCTGGTCATCATAAGCAACAATAGTAGAAGTATTATTTATGCCACACTGCTGAAGATTACTTACAAATTCAATCATGTTGGGAAGTGGATGACGGCCACCATGAGTACTTATATCACTTGACAAATCTTTATTTAAATCAAAATAAAAAGCATTCGGAATATGTTCCTTTTTATATTCTTCTTTTCCCTTAAGTGGATCTTGCAAATGAAAACGGCAATCGATGAGGACAATTTCATTTAAATGATCATTGACCCACTGTGCGTTAATAATATTGGACATAGTTTAACTCTCCCTACGCTTTAACCTCATAACATATTCTTTTACCATTTCAATACTAACTAATTTTCTTTGTGGAGCAATTCCATTTCTTGCAAGATGATTCATTTTCTCTGTTACTGCATTTATCTTATCTGTGGAAAAAGGTTTACCCTCCATACATATTTGAATCGCTTCATCAATATACTGTTCCCTTTTTGCTTCAAGTGTCAAAAATGTAGTTACTATTTCATTTTGTTTTTTTGCATGTGCTGAAATTTCTTTATGTACGCTCATAATTTATTCCTCGCTTTTTCATAAGTTGTAGTACTACGTCTTTCGGATCCCAACAGTGGAATTGATACGCTGGCTTTGTTTCGTATCCGAGCCTGCCGCACTTATACGTAGTTTTAGTTGATTCTTTATTTACTCTAAAATGTTTACAGGTGGCACAAGCGTGGAAGTGACCTACATCATTTTGCTTCATTTCCCCACCTTCTTTTTACAGATATAAAAGAAATTTTCCATTTTCTTTCGGTTATGACCAACTCGGAGTTTAATCATATACAACCTTTACGTTATTATTGTTTAAATCCAATTTGTTCAAGAAAAATATGTTCTAAGCTACTCCACTGCACTTTGTTCGTATCGAGCTGTTCAAGATGGTCAATTAATCGTTTTGCTTCAACAACATAAAGTTGAAGCTCTTTTAATAATCTGTTCATACTATCTTCATTCGATATAGTACCATTCTTTTTTATTTCTATCACTATGTTTAAATCATTTTGCGAGAACATTTCACTACTATTTATTAATTGTGATAATGCTATGGGAGGAAGTTGATGAAACTTCAACATATATTCAATCATAAGTGCAGAACGAAATGAATGATACAAATAAGAGCTCTTCTTCTTTTCATTATACAGCTTTATATTTTTAGCCAGCAGCTGCGTATAATGACTCGCTAATACTTTTTTCGAATAGGTATCATTTATGATAGTCCGAAGCGAACTTACTAAGGATGAATTTGCTACATAATATTCATTCCCATTGATCATTTCATATAGAGAAGGATTTGATTTCTTCGCTAATAGTAGTGCTTTTCTCAAATCCCACCCTTGAATATCAAATTCACCATTTTTATAAGTGAATGAATCATTATTGTTAGGTTTTAGAGATAAATATTCCTTTATAGTTCGTTTGTAAATGATTCTAATATCGTAATCACTGTTTTCACCAGCTGTACCATACGTTCTACTGCCGGCTTCGCAAGCGAATAAAATTTGGAAATTATGTTCCTTTTCTAGTTGTGAAAAAAGATTAGAAAAATCCATCTTATCCCTCGTTTGTTTTCTTTATATTCAATAAAACGTTTGACCACATATCCATATCTAAATCTTGAGATAGTCCAGCTATAATTCCATCATAATACTCTTCAACTTGTTTAGTAATTACATTTTGTACATAATAAAATTGTTCATCCAAAACACCACAATAGTATTGAGCTAACTTGCTATTTTGTTCTAATATAAACTGTTCAACAACCGGTTGAAATACTTCCTCCATATAGTCTCTCATTTTTTCTTTTTCATTTTTTTCAAAGAAACTTTTAGAATTTCGGTAAAACGAATAAATATTTTTCTTTTCCTTATCAGAAATTTGCTTTAATCCAGATTGAATTGTTAACGATTTCACACGGTTATTCTCAACTAGTGCAAAGTTGCAGTTTTTATCAAGCTTTTGAATATCGCTTTTTACATTATGTTGGTAATTATTTAACGTCGTACTAATATACTTTTCAAGTCTTACAGTTGTTGCTCTTACTTCTTGAGTGAGATCATGCTCCATGTCAACGAAGAGTTCATTAAATGAAGATTGTAGCTGCTCTTTAATATTAAGGTCATCACGTAAAACAGACGGATTAAACGCTTCTTTAAAAAATTCACGATAACGTAAAAACAAACGTTGAATTACGTAATAAAGGAGTTCTTTGATTTCTTTTTCTAGTAACACCTTATAATCAGTAACTTGAAACTGATCAATTCTATCTAACATCTTCTTTGCAACATTTCGGTAGTAATTTAACTTTTCTTTTTTCTCTTCATCACTTTCTTGGGCAGAACGAAAAACAGTGTCTACATTTACTATAATACGTTTCAGTTCTTCTTCCGCTGCGTTAATTGACATATGAACAAGATCGTCCTCAATGAAACGATAAAACGCATTTTCAAATTGAGGGAGCTGTGAATCCCTCATAAATGACGGTAGTGACAAAGGAATTTCACCGGTTTTTTCTGTCAATCCATGTAGACTAGAAAGTGCAAATAATCTTGGGTTTCGAATACCATACGAAAGAAGTTGTTCCCCAACATAGTTTTTCACTAATTGTAACTCTTCCGCTGTGTTTGCTAGGTCAGCAGCATTAATAATAAAGAACATTTTATCTAGCGAGAATGCGTCTTTTACGCGTCCAAGCTGGATTAAAAATTCTCTATCAGCTTTTGAAAATGCATGTTGATAGTACGTAACGAAAAGAATAGCATCAGAGTTTTTAATATATTCAAAGGATACTTCTGTATGTCTTGCGTTCACAGAGTCAGCACCTGGAGTATCAACGATTGTTATACCTTGCTGCGTTAAGTGGCAATCATAAAATACTTCAATCCATTCTACAAAACACGCTTTTTCTTCCGTTGCTACGTAATCTTCAAATTCATTTAAGGAAATAGTGAGTAAATTTCCGATATGAGATTTCATGGAAGAATATCCTTTAGCGAAAGCTTGTAAAAAACTTATATGCGGTTTACTTTTTGGATCAACTATATTGATTGATTCTAAACTTTTTATGACTTCCTTCGCTTCTTCCAATGTACTTGCCTGTAGTCGAAATATCGAAAGAGCAAGCTGTACATCTTGTAATAAATGTTGTTCTTTTTTCATTTTAACATGAACAGTTCCGTGGCTATTTTCTGCTGTTACTGGTGAAATTTTATTAATCGATGCTGTAGTTGGATTTGGCGAGACTGGCAAAACTTTTTCGCCGAATAAAGCATTTGCGAATGAAGATTTTCCAGCACTAAATGCTCCAAATAACGCAACCGTAAATTTTTGATTATTTAACCTATTGGACCGTTCCCTTAACTCTTTGGCAATTCGTTTGAATGGCGGTAGCTTGCTTATTTGCTCAGATACTAAATTTAAATTTGTAATGGTATCTGCTAACGTCTTTTGAGATGAATTAATATTTGTATAAGTTTCTAAAGCATTAGAACTGTACTCTTTATTAACAGTGATACTGTCCAAATCATCTCCACTTACTTGCCGTTTTACTTTGCTTGCATACATTGCTGTTGCACTCTTTAACTCTTCAGCACTTGCACTTTTAGAAGGATTCCCTAACATATCTAATAAATTGTTGTGCGTTTGCTGGATATTGTTAACGATTTTTTCATATTGCTCTTGTGCGTTAATTTTTTTCTCTAATTGTTCTAATTCTGATTTTAACTTTTCAATAGTAGCTCTTTCATTCATTTCAAGCTCTTTAAAGCATTCATTCATTAAAGAGAATGTTATATTTTTATACTCTTTTCGAATAGAACTTGCAAGATCCTTTGTGAAATTCAAGACTGCATCACCACTATCGCCCGCACCATTCTTTACATGCTTTTCAATAAAATTACGGTCAATGGCAATCGTTATTGTTTGTATTCTTTGCATCCAAGTAGGATTCGTTATTCCTTCTTTTTCAATAAAAGCTAACATGTATTCTTGAACATGCTTTTCTACGTGTGTTTGTACTCTGTTTTTTATATCCTGAACAAAAGATGTTTCCCTTTTTTGTCTTTCTTCTTCCGTTTTCTTTTTTGAAAATAACAACCCAACTTTAAATTCCTTTTGCATAGATTGTAAGTATGCTTTTGATAACTCTCGCATTTCATACGGTGTAATATTAGCATTGTCTAATATTTTTTGAACTTCTTCTTGAAAAGAAAGTTGTTTTTTGTTTTGTTTTTCTAGTAAACCATTATACAAATTTCTCTTTTCCGTAAGTTCGTTTTGCAATTGTTTTAACGTTTTATTTTCGTCCAGCTGTTGTTTTAATGAGGCGAGCCTTTCCGCTTCATTTTCATACTGCCATTCAATGTGCTCGTTAATAATCGTTTCTGTCGCCATTTTGATTGTCGTTTTTACAATAGTTTCTTTATCGTTTAATAATTTTGATAACAACAGTTTTACTTTTTTAAGTTCGTTTAATGGATGAGCTTGTTGCTTTAAACTTGTAAAGAACATCGGACATTGTTCTATATTCCACTCATGGAGTGACTGCAATATTCTTTTTTTATAAACAGAAAAAGGCAATTCATTTTCTTGATGTTTATCGATTTGGTTAATAATTAAATAGAGCTTTTTCCCTTTTTGTTGTAAATCTTTAATAAATTGTAAGTTAACTTCCGATTGAACATGATTATAGTCCATCACGTAAAAGGTTACATCTGCTAAATGTAGTGCTGATTCGGTTGATACGCGGTGTGCGTCGTCTGTTGAATCAATACCAGGTGTATCTAGAATTACTAGTGAGTCATCCAAATGTTGAAAAGGAAATTGATATAGAACACTTTCTACTTGGTCTCCAGCTTTGCAATATTCTTTTATTTTACTGAATTCAACAGGAGGAAGTATTTCTAAAGGTTCGTCTTCAAAAAATTGAACAATAGCCTTTTCGTTCCCCTTTTTAATGGTGACAACATTAGCTGAGGTTGGAATTGGACTTGAAGGCAATACTTGCTCTTGTAACAACTCATTTATAAATGTTGATTTACCTGCAGAGAAATGACCACAAAACGCTATCATTAATTCCTTCTTATTCATTTTTTGAAGCAACTGCGCTAATTTTTTGGCACGTTGGCGATCCCCACTATTGTGAATATTCATAAATACGTTCGATGTTTTTTGTTGTAAATCTAATAAAGTTTGCTTTTCTACTTTTGTTGTAACTCCCATATTATAAGTACCCCTTGTTTGCATTTTTCTAATATTATTTTACTTGAAAATTAGTTTTTTTCCTATAATTTCTGCAATGTTTCATAAAAACTAATAAAAAAATAACAAAAAACCACCAAATGACGGTGGTTTTAGTTAGATACTTTACATGTATTATGTAGCACATATTTTAATAAAACAGAATAAGTAATAATTGTTGCTCCAACAAAAAGCATAGTCATGCTAATCACCTTCACTTTTTATAGTTGTGATATTGATAATTATTTTCATTTCAATTCTAACATAGAATGATTCTCATCATCAATACAAATTATTCTGTAAATTTATTAAATGTAGGTGAAAACCTATTTTTGTGCTCTATGTATTCATCATATTTTGTGTTCGCTTCGCTTAATGCTCTCTCTTCTAACGGAATTCTTATTGATAATACCCATGCATTTAAAATAGTAAATACTATGGCCGTCCAGTATGCTTGAAACATAATCGGAATAAGGATAATTTCTAAACAAACAATGATATAGTTTGGGTGCCGTACAAACTTATATGGTCCCCTCATTACGATATTAGCTCCTGGTAACACAATAATTTTGGTATTCCAATAATTGCGTAATGAAAAAAGCACCCATATTCGAATAGCTTGTGTTACTAAAAACAGTGCTAAAATAGCTGGCCAAATTGTCGATAATTGTTTATTAAAAAAACTAACCTCTAACAAGAGTGAAAGAAAAAAACTAATATGGATAAGGACAATATACTTATAATGTTCTGGAAAAAACTCAATTGCTCCTTTTGTTTTCATCGATATTTCGTTACGTCTTGCAATTATTAGTTCCACTAATCTTTGCGTAATAACTAAAGATATAATTAAGGTAAACACCAACCCTCAGTCCTCCCATTTAAGAAGTACTTGCTCAGAACAAAATCCAGGTCCTAGCGCTACGGCAAGTCCGGTATCGCCTTTTTGTGCTTCTTTTTCCATTACTTCTTTTAAAACGTAAAATATAGTCGCAGAAGACATATTTCCATAAAGGTTTAAAATAGTTTGAGAGCTCTTTAATTTATCTTTAGATAACTGTAAACTTTTTTCATAAGCATCTAACACTTTCTTTCCACCTGGATGAAATATGCATTGATCTATTTCGTTAGTAGATAAATTATGTTTTAGAAGGAATTTTTGAACATTAGTATGCAACCATGTTCGTATAATGGTTGGAATATCACGTGAAAATACGACGTATAATCCATCATTTTTAATATCCCACCCCATTACCTCCTCTGAATCTTTCATTAACGTTGAAAGTGTATCTATAATGGACGGGCATGTTATTTTGTTATTAAATTCTACTAAATCGCCCACAATACATGCACACGCAATTCCATCTGCAAAAAGTGATGTACCGACGAGATTACTTTTTGAAGGATCCTGTCTTTGAAACGTTAGCGAACAAAGCTCGACTGTCAAAACTAAAACTTTATGTTCAGGAAAAGCTTTACAATATTCAAAGGCTCTCGTTAATCCTGCCGCTCCACCAGCGCACCCTAAACCCCATATTGGAATTCTTTTCACATGTTCAGAAAAACTTAATTTATTCATTATTCTTGCTTCAATACTAGGTGTTGAAATTCCAGTAGATGATATGTAAAAAATAGCATCAATTTCATCCAAATGTATAGCCTCATGTAACATACTTTCATTATTTAAACAGTTGTTAATTGCTCTAACACCGTAAGAAATTGCTTCTTGTATATATACATCATTTTTTTCTTCAAATGAATGATTTTCTTTAAACCAATCGAGTCCTTTTACAAAATGACGCTTTGATATATTACCGTTAGAAAATATCGATAATAATCGTTCAATATCACTATAAGAATGAGAAAAAAGTTCACGAGCAAACTCAACTACAGTTTCTTGATTTAATGCAAATTTAGGTACTGCAGTCCCAACAGAAACTATTTTTGGCATTTTTTTAAACTTTTAAACTCCTACATAATAATTAAGATTATTTTCACCAAAAAATAGTATATAATTCATTTATTTATTTTTATTTTCTTTTGAAAAATTGTTCTTAGGATAGGTTTTTACTAGAAAAAAAGCTTTCCCATAGTTGAAAGGGAAAGCAACGTTTTAAAGGAGTTGTGTTGTTGTGCAGTTTTATTATATCTGAAAACTAACATAACTACATTACTCATTTTATGGAAATTTATTTTTATTTTATTTGTCTGAGTAAAATTGGGCCATTAATATTTCATCTACATATTGGCCGTTAATGTATGCTTGTTCCTTTTGTACTCCTTCTTCAACAAAGCCATAGCGTTCGTATAATTTATAGGCTGGTTTATTCGTAGAGAAAACCGTTAAACATAATTTTCGTAACTTATACTGTTTACACCAAGCATTCGTGTACTCCATTATTTTTTTGCCAATTCCTAGACCTTGAGCGTCCTCTATAATCCAAGTTCTAAACAACCCAGTATGACGCTTCATTTTTATATCTCCTCTAATAATTCGTGCGATACCAATTACTTTTCCTTCTCGCTCCACACCCATATACATATTTTCATTATCCATCATACTTTGGATAAATTGTCTTTCTTCTTCAACAGTCCGAGGTACATCTTTTTGAATATATTCTCCCGCTTCTATTATAGACGTTACAGCTGTAACGATATCTTCTGCGTCTTGTAAAGTTATAGGCCTTAAAACTACTTCAGATTCATCTTTTGCAGTAAATTTCATTGTTAGTTGTGACATGATGAACACTCCTCAAAATTCTTTTAAAGGGAAACTATAAAATAACTAACATTAATTTTCAACTAAAACGTGTTTTTTAATAGTGTTTTTTGTAGAAATTTGTTGAAAAATAATCTGATATTTATGATAATGAAAGAAAGTTTAACTAAATGAGGAAGTTCGGTCTTTATCTCTCATCCCTAATATAGTCTTAATTTACTTTATGTTAGGATAATTAAATGTAGTTGGAGTGTGGTTTAAATGTCATTAGATTTATCAATTCAGCATGTAATTACAGGAGCTATAGAATCCGTTAAAGCGATTATTCCAGCCTCCATTAGCTATGCAGAGCCAAAGCTTTATATACAAGAAACGACTGATATTTCATTAGGTGTATTAATTACGTTAATTGGCGATATTCATGCACAATTAATTATTCAAGGAGAAAGTACAGTATTTCAAAAGCTAGCTGGGATGTTGTTTGGTATGGAGGTAGAAGGTGAGATGTTACTATCATTCACTGGAGAACTAGGAAATATGATTGTTGGAAATTTAACAATGCAAATTTCGGAAATTGGAATTAAAACAGATATTACTCCACCTAATGTTTTAAGTGAACAGAAAGAGTATTATCTACATTCTGAGACTGTTATCACTTCTATATATGTCCAAGATTATGGCAAAATGGATATTTTATTAGGGTTAAAAGCATCTTGATGAATGAACCCAATAATAATTAGGGATCATTTCCTTTTAAAAGATGTATTGTTATGTACATAGTACGCTACAAAGGCATTCGTTTAACTTATTGCGAACACCTTTGTTTTGTTCATTATATTTAAAATAATTTTTTTACAGTTGCTTCAAACGTAATAGTATCCTCATTATTAGTTGGGTATTTTCCATACTTATAGTTAGCTGAAATAACAATATCTTCGAATCCAACTTTTTCTAAAATCATCTTAAATTCCTCTACCCCGTACCATCTAATCGGAAACTGTTCTAATTCTGTTTGAATTAGTTTCCCATTTCTCCACTTTTCATATCTACCATGCGATATGCTATATTGCTTAACATAATCAATTTTCACGGTATTATATCTTAAAGTAATAATTTCTCCGTTACTTAATTCCCAATATCGTTCGCTGCTATCATTGAGTGACAGATTATCTGGAAGATGTATATCTATTATTAATTTTCCGTTATTCTGTAAATGATTGTAAAAGTTTTTCAAAGCTCTTAATGATTCTTCTCGTTCAAACAGCAACAAAAAAGTACCTGTCGGAACGATAATTGCTTCATACTTGGAATCCGATGTAAAAGATTCCATCCTATCAATAAATAATTTAGTAGAAACCCCGTTTTCCTCGCAATTCTTTTGACAAATGGAAAGCATCTCTTCCGAAACATCAAACCCTTCCACTTTAAAGCCTTGTTGTAAAAGTGGTATAAGTATTCTCCCTGTTCCTGTTGCTGGCTCTAATATTTTCCCATTACAATTTTTAAGCCGATCCATGTAATATTCGATATCACCAAAAGAATGTCCAACTGGCTTATCGATGTCATACACTTCCGAAGACAACTTACTATAAAAACTAAACATGTTTTTCACCTCTATTATTAAAATGCTGCTTTGTGATATTTTACGTAGCATATTACTAGATTAGCATACATGAATACATATTGTACCTCGCTTAGGAATAATCATTTTATTTTTCACACTTTTTTCACATTCCTCAAACTGTGAAACTAGTCACTATTATTTACCTATCAATTTTCCCCTATTTTTATAGTGTAAACATTAAGAATGAACCATTTGTGAACATAAGAAAAAGCGCTATCATTTGCAATTTGATTTTGTATGATGAGAGTAAGCAGCAATTAATGACAGAAAGGAGATTGAAAGATGGCGAAACCTGAACTAGTAAAAAAGACGGTTGTGAAGACGGAAAAACCATCTAACTTAAGAGGAACTTTAGTTTCCGTGTTTATCCTTGGTGGTTTCTTAATTATTACTTGGTTTGGCGTTTACTTTTTATTTTTAAGTCGTATATAAGGGAAGGTGAATGGATATGCACATCCATAAGTTTGAAAAAATTTGGTTAATTTTTGGTATTGCTACATTGTTAGTTTTTTTATCAACCATTGGTGTAAGTGCCTTTTACTTAGGAAATCAACCACCTAGTTGTTTAGTTACGATTGATCCAGAAAAAGTGGCAGAAACTCCTCCTTTTAATGAACCTGGCTTAAAGCAAGTTGGGGAAAATGAATATGAATTAACGATGGTTGCTTCTGCTTTTCATTATGAACCGAGTCATGTACAGATTCCACTTGGAGCTACTGTTCATATTAGTGTTACAACAGTAGATGTAATCCACGGTTTCCAAGTACCTGGTACAAATATCAATATGATGGTTGAACCAGGTTACGTCAGTACACTTACAGCTCAGTTTAATCGCGAAGGTGAATTTTTAGTGTTATGCAATGAATATTGTGGTGTCGGTCATCACATGATGACGTCAACTTTCGAGGTGATTAAAAATGTGGAGTAATAAAGTAGACCGTAAAGATGGAAAATTAGCTATGGCTCACTTGTATGTCGCTTTTATCGCATTATTATTAGGTGGTCTGGCAGGATTACTACAAGTGTTAGTTCGAACAGGGGAATTTCAACTTCCAGGAAATATTGGCTATTATCAAATTCTTACTGTACATGGAGTTTTATTAGCCCTTGTTTTAACAACCTTTTTCATCATAGGCTTTCAATTTGCTGGGTTAAGTCGAACTGCTGGTACATTATCCAGTGGTGTAAGAAAAGCTGGTTGGATTGGCTTTTGGCTAATGACGATTGGAACAGCTATTACTGCAACTTTTATCCTTTTAAATGAAGCTAGTGTTCTTTATACATTTTATGCCCCACTACAAGCTCATCCAGGCTTTTATATTGGGTTAACTTTAGTTGTTGTTGGTAGCTGGGTTAGTGGCTTTGGAATGTTTACACATTACTCTAAATGGAAAAAAACAAACAAAGGAAAAGTAACTCCTTTATTAAGCTTCATGGTTATTATTAATATGGTTATGTGGCTTGTAGCTACGTTAGGTGTAGCTGCTGCTATGTTAGTTCAGTTCTTACCGTGGTCTTTAGGCTTTGTAGACACGATAGACGTATTAGTAAGTAGAACGTTATTTTGGTATTTTGGTCATCCGTTAGTATATTTTTGGTTATTACCTGCTTACATGGTTTGGTATGTTATTATTCCAAAGATTATTGGTGGAAAAATATTTTCAGACGCATTGGCAAGACTGTCATTTATACTTTTCTTACTATTTTCCATTCCGGTTGGATTCCATCACCAATTAACAGAACCTGGGATTGATCCAACGTGGAAATTTATACAAGTAGCTTTAACTTTTATGGTTGTCATTCCATCATTAATGACTGCGTTTTCTCTATTCGCAACTTTTGAATTATACGGTCGTTCTAAAGGTGCAACCGGACTTTTCGGTTGGTTTAAAAAGCTACCTTGGGGAGATGCACGGTTTTTTGCTCCGTTTGTTGGGATGCTATTTTTCATTCCAGCTGGTGCGGGTGGATTAGTAAACGCAAGTCACCAACTAAACCAAGTTGTTCATAATACAATTTGGGTAACTGGACATTTCCATTTAACGTTAGCAACATCTGTCATTTTAACATTTTTCGGTATTGCATATTGGCTCATCCCTCATCTAACAGGACGAGTAATGACAAAAGCGATGAACAAATTAGCAATTGTTCAAACAATCGTATGGTCAGTTGGTATGTTCTTTATGTCTAGCGCTATGCATGCTGCTGGATTACTTGGTGCTCCAAGACGTTCATCCTTCTCTACTTATGGTGATGCTCCACAAGCTTTAGAATGGATTCCATACCAAATGTTCCAAGCAATCGGAGGTTCTATTCTCTTTTTAGGCATCATCCTAATATTAATTATTGTCATAAACCTTTCCTTCTTTGCTCCTAAAGGAGAAACGGATTTCCCAATTGGCGAAACTGCTGAGCAAGCTGAAAAAACACCAGCTATTTTCGAAAATTGGAAGCTATGGATAGGTGTAACAATTGCGTTAATTTTATTTGCCTATACTGTACCTTTTATCGATATGATACAAAACGCTCCTCCTGGATCCAAAGGATTTAAATTTTGGTAATGCTTTATAAAAAAAGAGGCTAAACGATAATGTTTAGCCTCTTTAATTATACTAATTTATAAATAGTACGATATTTATTTTCTAAGTAATCAATTAAGTATTGAACGTTTAATTCTTCTCCTGTGACATCTTTCACGATTTCAAGTGGTTTCTTCATCTTACCGTATTGATGAATGTGATCAGCCAACCATTGCTTTATAACCTTAAGTTCCCCATTTTCTAGTAATTGGTCAAAATTTGGAATATCCTTTTTCATCGTGTTAAAAAACTGAGCAGCGTACATATAACCTAATGCATAAGAAGGAAAGTAACCAAAACTACCTCCAGACCAATGAACATCTTGAAGTACACCTTTCGCATTATTTGGTGGTGTAATATTTAAGTATTGTTCGTATTTTTCATTCCAAGCATTTGGCAAATCTTTTACTTCTAATTCATCATTAAAGAGAGCTTTTTCTAATTCATAGCGAATAATGATATGAAGAGCATATGTTAACTCATCTGCTTCAATTCGGATTAACGATGGTTTCGCAACGTTAATAGCACCATAAAAGTCATCTAACGAAACATTTTGAAAAGCTCCAGTCGCATATTCGTTTAATTTATTATAGTGCCTTTTCCAAAATGAATAGTTACGCCCAACAAAATTTTCATAAAATAATGATTGAGATTCATGTATTCCCATGGACGTTCCAGAAGCTAATCCTGTTCCAATTAAATCGGATGAAATGTTTTGTTCATAAAGAGCGTGTCCACATTCGTGAATCGTACCAAATATGGCAGAGCGAAAATCTTCTTCGTCGTATTTGGTAGTGACACGGACATCACCTGGATTAATCCCTATTGCGAATGGATGCACTGTTTCGTCTAATCTACCAGCTGAAAAATCATATTCCAACTCTTTTAGTATGTCTAAGCTAAAGTTGTGCTGATTTTCTTTTGGAAACGAAAAAAATAACACTGAGTCGTCAGGGTTGTAGTTGGATTCTTGAATTTGCTTTACGAGTGGAACTATTCGTTCTTTCAGTTGATTAAATACTTCATCTAATTTGTCAACCGTCATACCTGGTTCATACATATCTAATAAAGTGTCATATTTATTACCATCGTATCCCCAATATTCAATAAATTTCTTATTAAAAGAAACGAGCTTTTCTAAATATGGTTGTAACATGAAAAAATCGTCATTTGCTTTTGCTTCTTCCCATACCGCTTCTGACTTTGAACTTAGAATTACATATTCTTTGTATTCTTCTTGAGGGATTTTACTATTTTTCTCGTAATTTTTTTTTGTTTCATCTATAGATTTTTGTGTAATTTCATTTAATTGATTATATATTTCAGGTTGCGTTAATTGAATGATATACTCTAGCATTTCTTCAGATGTTGTTAATTTGAAAACGTCTGATGATAACATCCCTATTACTTCGGAACGCTGTTCTAACCCTTTTTTTGGTGCACCAGTGCGCATATCCCAAAACATAAGTGAAATAGCTTCGTTATAGCTTTCTATTTTTTTCATTAATTGTAAGTAATCTTTTTCTATCGTTTGAATATCCATTATTTTCCCCCTTCATTGCTTTATTATAGGATACAAACATTCTCTTAATTTATCAACTATTTGGAAAAAATTATATAGTTAAAAACCATCATTGCTAGTTATTGAAGTGTTTAACTGCTTTGATGGTTTTTTGTTTTATTTATAGGTTGGGTTAGTTGGTAATATTACCTCTATCTTTTCTAATACGGATGGATCTATTTCTTGTGAGAGAAGAATTGTTACTTCTCCTTTATCTTCGCTAGTTCTTATTAAACGACCTATCCCTTGGCGTAATCGAAGTAACATGTAAGGAACATCTAAGTCCATATATGGATTGTTTAGCCCTTTTCTTTTTGCAGCGAATACAGGGTCATTTGGTGGGAAAGGTAATGACCATATTATTACGTTACTTAAACTCTTCCCTGGAACGTCTAAGCCTTCCCATAGATGATAAGCGCATAATACGCTGTTTTCCTCGTTTTGAAATTTAGAAACTAGTTCACTTATTTCTGCATCACCTTCAAAGAAATAAGTATAGTCCGATTGATTAGTCTTTTCTTTGAATGCAAGTAATTCTTCGCGTGTAGCAAACAGTATAATTGCTCTACCTTCTGTTCGTGCAATAGCTTCCATTGTTTTTTCAAATTTAGTAGCGATATCATCTGAAACTTTCTCTAAATAAATCGTCATATTTTCCTCGTAATCAAATGGTGAAGCAATAGTAAAGGATAGAGCCTTTTCAATTCCTAATGACTGTGAAATGTAATCAAAGGTATTGTTCTCTGAAAGTGTTGCAGAAGAAAAGATAAAAGGTATATTTTTTGAAAATACATTTTCCTTTAATACAGATTCTACTGTTTTTGGCATTACTACTAATGTTGTATCTTGATTTGATTGTTCAGCCCAAAATATTACATCATCTTTTGTCAGCAATAATTTTAATAAAAATTCAATAGAATCTAAATATTCCTCGACGATATGCAGTTGATAATGATCAATTGTATGCAATTCACCTTCATAAACTAACTCATTTCCAATTTGTTCAATCTTGCTTAATAGTTGTTCGATTGCACTGGTAAGCTCCGCTGATTGCTTTACATCTTTCCTCTCCGAACCAGATACTTCATACAAACTTTGCTCTAATTTTTCAAAGAAGTGTTCATTAACATCTAACGTATCTTCAACTAGTAAAGAAAATTCTTCTCGAAGATCATTCCCTAATAATCGAGTTAACAACTCTTCCACTGTTTGATTTTTCATTTTATATGTTAAAGCTTTTTGAGCAGCAAATTCTAGCAAATGTCCTTCATCAAAAACAACCGAAGACGCTTCAGGTAATAATGGTAGTTGACCTTCTCTCTTTCTCTTCTCAACTGTCCATACATGTTCCATATAAAAGTCGTGTGAACAAATTATAATATCCGCGGCTTTTCGATAATGTTCACGGGATAATGTTTGTCCACATCGATGACGCTTTGCACAACTAAAACAATCTTGAAAACTATCCCACCCAATTAAATTCCACTCTTCATCATTTAATTCAGCATGATCTTTTCGATCCCCGTAAGGAAAGAATGTTTGCATCGTTTCATGTTTGTTCACAAACGCTGGGAGCGTATCATACACAACATCAATTTTTTCATTGTTCTCAAAAGTCATGGCACGATCTAGCTTATTTAAACATATGTATTGATCCGGTGATTTGGCAGTTCTTACATCAACAGTAATATCGAGAACTTTTGAAATCTTTTCAATATCTCCACCTTTTTTGACAAGTTGTTCTATTAACGTTTCGTCTGCACAAGCGATTACTGCGGGTTTACCGATATAGCGGGCGTAGCAAATAGCATATAGTAAATACACGATTGTTTTTCCAGTCCCTACACCAGCTTCGGCAAATATTACCTGTTTTTCTTTGTATGCTCGTTCTAGTTGAAAGGCCATGAAAATTTGTTCATCGCGTAGTTCAAACCCTGCTTCAGGAAGGATGTCATAAAACACATCACCGATCCACTCATTTAATTTATCAAAGAATGATTCTCCTTTATTCATCGTAAAAGGTAAACGGTTATTCATTAATAATATACCTCCGAAAAAAGTAAGACATTTCAACATTATTAAGGAAAGGTTAGTTTATTGTCAAGTATTATTTGTACTCTTACTTTTTCGCCACTATAAAAAAAATCCCTGTTTTCCAGGAATTTTTTTTAGTCATTTAAAAATTTTACTATTTTTTGATCTTTAATAGTTGCGTGTAAGATAGCTTTTTGATATTCTTCTTTCGCTTTTTTTAGTTTTTCCATACATAATTCTTCTGAACTAAACTCTGTTTTTAAGCTTTGAAAACTATTTTCTAATGCCTTTGATATTTTCAAAAAATCCTTCATTTGTAATGTCATAACATTTCTCCTTTCCTATCATTGATTTTTAGTCCATACTAATTATCCCATTACAACGAAGCAGTTTTGCAAAGGATTAAATGGTGGGGAAAATAAAATGTAAAAAATAAATACCATCAGCACGGTTTCTCAGCTCATGGTTAGTTACATTATATTTATTTTTTTCTAGTATTAGTTTATGCGCTTTACTTTCTTTTATTCCAAAAAAAAAAAGCACTCTTCATGCAAGAGTGCTTTTTATCTTTTATTTAGTTTTCCTCTTCTTCTTCTTCATATTCGAAGTCAAAATCAAGGTCTTCAAAGTCATCGAAAGAAAATTCTTGTGCATTATCTAATACTTCTTGAGGAATTACAATTTCGTCAATTTCATTGTAGTTATAAAGGGACATATCCATTTCTTGATACATGCTCATTACTTCACCTTCAATTTCCATTTCCATGTCCATTGTAATAAACATCTTTGTTTGGACTAACGTCTCTTTATCTACATGAATTTTGTAGCTAATATGATTAATTTTCATCATTGATAATACTTCTTCTAACATTTCACCCATATCGTCGCCCATCATAGGAATAGTAGCATTAATTAATTCCTCGTATTGGTCACCATTTCCTTCAAACGTTAAAATGTACTCATTTCCTTCTTCTGTCATGGATAGTTCATCAGAAAAACTTTTCAAAATTTCTAACTGTTCTGCAGGGTTTTGCTGTTGCATTTCAGTTAATTCAATTAGTTCTGCTG
Source organism: Sutcliffiella cohnii (assembly GCF_002250055.1). Taxonomy (NCBI): domain Bacteria; kingdom Bacillati; phylum Bacillota; class Bacilli; order Caryophanales; family Bacillaceae; genus Sutcliffiella; species Sutcliffiella cohnii. Next base: position 2,084,667 of record NZ_CP018866.1, on the reverse strand, counting down.
TGAATTCTGAAGGAAACTTATACCACTCTCCAAACGTTGGATCATAAGTAAAAAACCCTTCTTCTGTGAAATATGTTTCAGACTCCATTTCAATACCCATAGTAGGATCGTTCATCTTCGTTGATTGGTACATTGCTAATGGACTTAACGTTAGATCCGATTTACTTGTAGTTTTCATTTCAATCGGTTCTTCATCGTTTAATGTGATTTTTTGATTAATATTCATATCCATAGAATAACTTTTAAGTTCAGCTGTTGCCTCTGTCGTTTTTTCTAAAACTTGTTCAGCTGTCAATGCAGGCTCTTCTTCTATTTCATCAGCTGGTTCACTTGCATCAACTTTTTCCTCTTCTGGTGGTAATGAGACATCTTCATTTTTATTAACAGTTTCTGTACTACTCCCACACGCTGCTAACAGAAGTACCATAAATACCACCGTAAATAATTTTAATAATTGTTTCTTCACACAATCCTCTCCTTATTCTCTATTTACTATTTGGCTATGTTAAATGATAATGTTGATTTCTACATTAAGAAATGGATACTTATTGGAGAACACTACTATATTCAAACTTTTCCCCTATTCCCCAGATAATGGTTACCATCTTCTGTTCATCTTTGTATTGTAAAAAATCCACACCATTTTTTAACAAAGCCGCTCCTTTTAAGTGTTCACTTAAAAAGAGATGGCTTTCTTGCCCCATCTAATAGTACGATACAAAAATAAAAATGTATTCAAAAAGTTATATTTTCTTTAAAAATAGGAATAAATAACCATTATTGCTGTTTATAATTTATGACTTAATAACTAAAAAAACTAGTGGACAAAAGGTGTTCCCTCTGTTCACTAGTATCTTTAATTTGATTATTTATTTAATCGCTTCGGCTTTTGCTTTGCCCAATATTGATAAAGATCCGTACGGATAAACCCGTTAAATAGTTTTCTTTTTTTTGTAGCCTGTCTACCGTACAATTCTTCAAAGCCTTCATGAGAAGTTAACATATAGATAGACCATGTATCTTCATATGGTTGAAATGCTTGTCCCATTTGCTTGTACATTTCTTCTACTTGTTTCTTTTCTCCTAAACGTTCTCCATAAGGTGGATTACCTACTATTACTCCAAATTGTTTGTTAGTTGTAAAGTCAACAACTTGCATTTGCTTAAACGAAATTATTTCTCCTAATCCAGCCTCAAACGCATTTTCTTTTGCAATGTTTATCATTCTATGATCAATATCATGTCCGGAAATATCTAACGGTTGGTCATAGTTAGCCCTATCTTCCACTTCTTCTCGAGCTTTATCCCAAACATCGCTACCAATCCAATTCCATTTTTCTGAAACAAAATCACGGTTAAACCCAGGAGCGATATTTTGACCTATTAAGGCTGCTTCAATTGGAATAGTTCCAGAACCACAGAAAGGGTCAACAAACGGTTTATCTGCAGTCCAATTTGTTAACATTATTAATGCTGCTGCTAATGTTTCTTTTAATGGTGCTTCACCTTGATCCGTACGGTATCCTCTCTTATGTAATCCAGCTCCACTCGCATCTAGTGTTATGGTGGCAACATCTTTTAGTAGAGCTACTTCAATACGATAAAGATCCCCAGTTTCCTCTAACCAAGATGTCGAAATGCGATAATGCTCTTTTAGTTTTTCAACTACTGCTTTCTTTACGATTGATTGACAATCCGGAACGCTTGCTAACTTAGACTTTACAGATTTACCGATTACCGGAAACTCCGCATCTTTTGGGAGAAAATCTCCCCAAGCAATTTTTTTAACACCTTGAAAAAGTTCTTCAAACGTATAAGCTTTAAATTGAGCTACTTGAATTTTTATTCTATCAGCTGTTCTTAGCCATAAATTTGCTCTTGCAATTGCCAGCTCGTCGCCTTTAAAAATTACTTTTCCGTTATCAACTTGACATTCATAACCTAAATTTCTTACTTCTTGAGCAACTAATGCTTCTAGTCCCATTGCAGCAGTTGCGATTATTGTATATTTACTCATAAATCTCACCCTATTCTTGAATTCACTTTATGTATAGCCTATCCTTTTTACATAAAAAACAAAAGTCCTCCTAACATATTGCAGGAGGACCTCTCAAAATTTTATAGTAGTTGTGACATTCAAACCAACAACAGTTTGTAAGCCATGTTCTGTTCCTTCGTACTACAAACGGATTGCTCCTTGTACTCCGGTGGTAACCATCTGTCTACAGATTCATGTACAATGATCTGTCCTTCTCTTCGTTCAATTTCCTTTGAGAAGGTGCCCCTACCATTGTTTGGGTTTCTCGCTCGAGGGGTTTACCGCGTTCCACTCCAATTATTTCTAATTGGACTACGTCACTGTGGCACTTTCAAGGTATTCACACCATATCGCAAGCGACTTAGGTGTTTTCCCTGCCGTTAGTCCAGTGTAATACCGAACTACCCTAGCTTATTTTTTCGCTAGGCACGAACACTACAGGCATCTCAGCCTGTGCGAGCATGGACTTTCCTCTATAGTATATACTATAGCGGTTACCCAACTGTTATTGATGTCAACAAAGGATAGTATATCAATTTTAAACAACAGAATCAACTGTAAAATTTTGGTTCAGTCGTATAATTTACTTCCGAACACATGTTTCTCTAAATTAGAAAGTCTTCGCAAAATATCAAAATTAGTAGATCCTGCAGAACTTGTAGCAGGTTTTTTGCTAGATTCCTCTAGCTGTTTTTTAAGTTTCGCATTTTCTTGTTGAAGTAATTCATACTCATAATAAAATGTTTCATAGTCTTTTATTATTGTATCTAAAAATTTGTCCACTTCTTCTGGTTTATAACCACGCATTCCTGCTTTAAATTCTTTTTCCAATATTTCTTTTGCCGTCAATTTTATTTTATCTGATAGCATTATATTCACCTCAGTAACATGCACATTTTCTCTACTATATTCTTTCAAAAAAAGTCCATCTTGTCAATTTCTTTTGTTACCAATCACTATTTTGATTATAACTTATTTCTTCCATTAATACTTGTAATTCATAAAAATCAATTGTATAAATCGGGAAATGTTGTTTTTCTGCCTTTGTTTTTGCAATTTCTAATATAAATTTTGTATTACCCGGCCGTTCATCATCATAAACAGCTAGTAGACAATTGGCTTTATTAATGAAAAATAAGTTTTTTTGCTTAAATTGCGCGGGGCTCTCATATTTTTTTCTCGAAACAGAATCAATAAAATCGGCTTGAGATAAAATAAATTCATAGTATTCCTTATTAGCTTCACTCCATTTTTCTTCTTGTCCTAAAAATGGTGTTATAACTGCAACTTTTAATTGTGGATAATATTCTTGAAGTTCGTACACAACTTCTGCTCCCCAAAGCTCTACACCTAGTTGGCCACTAATTAATATCCATTCTAGATCGTTACCTTCCTCTAATAATTCAACAATTTTTTTTCGGATTGCAGCTTTAATTATTAATGCAGGAGGATCGTCGTTTTTAAAAATTTGTAGCTCGTGTGATTTATACCCTGTTAACGTCATGACTTTCATTGTATTCTCTCCAAAATTATGTATATTCCTTGTCCTAAAATTTTAGAATTTATAATGGTATTTATTTTACCATAATTTTTGTAGATAATATAAAAAAGAACTGGCGATATACCAGTTCTCTTTTTATTAGTTATTGAATTATCTACCGAAACCGTAGCCTGGACCCATACCTGGACCCATTGCTCCCGGTCCTGCCATACCTGGTCCCATTCCTGGACCCATTGCCCCTGGGCCTCCCATTCCTGGTCCCATCGGAGCCATTCCAGGTCCTCCAGGTCCACAATTAAAATGTTGATGTGAAACAGAGTCTACCATAGAATCCGTATGAGGATAATAATGTTTATGCTGGAAGTGTTGGTTGTTCACATATGTTGTATGTGATGGATGAATATGAGGTACTTCCGTTGTTGAGTGTAAATTTTTCACACAGCATTTAGTTGGATGAACGATAGGTGCCATTACATTTGGTCTGCAGTGATGCATACTTACAGTCTCCTTTCAATTCTTGTTTTTCTCTTTACATTAACAACCTATGAAAAGACTGGTATACATGTACTAGTACAGACACCTATTTTTAACATATTATACGAATGCCTACTAAAGAATCGTATAAATACTATCTTTAATATTAGTTAGTACGAAAAGGGTTAAGAAAATCATAATAAAAAACATGCACAAAATAAATCTAGACACGAAACTTCTCTCCATTGCTCTAAGATGAATAGTACAAAACTTATTTTACATCCATTATTAAAAGATGACAATGAAGGAAAAATTGGTAAATTTATTTTTCTATTTTTTTATATAACCTCTCCAACCGCTTTACAAAATTCACTTCTTTTAAACTTTTATTATTTGAATTACGATAAAATGTATACGATTTTTCTGTATAGAAAAGAGCTTTTTCATATGCTTTAAACTGATGCTCATATAATTTGGCAAGTTCTATCCCTGCTAGATATTTTTCGTTATTATCATTTGCATGATACGCTTGAAGAAAATGTTGTTCTGCCTCTTCGTTTCGTTTCATTTTCTTCTTCAATTTACCAAGGTTATAAGCGGCCTTCCAAGATTCGTTTACCAATAGCTCATACCTCTCAACAGCTACTTCATCTTCTCCTAAAAAGTCAAACCAACGTCCTACTTCGTATCGTTCATTTTCTGTAGTTGGCATTTCTTCTTTTAACAGGAGTTTCGATAAATGAATGTACAACGTTATTAACGTTAACACATCCCATTCGTTATGCTTTAATATCCCTTTCATTCCTTCAGGATTTTTCGATTCAACAAAATCAAAATAAATCATCGGTGCTAAAAAGCCCGGTGTGTCACCTTCACGATGGATTTGAAGCTTTTCTTTCTCTACTAATGAAAGCCGAACAGAATCCATCTCTTTTTTCCAAAAACGTCTTGCTGCATGAAGTAGATCAAAATGTCCGAAAGACGGTAGTTTTGGCACGTGTTCTTTTATTAAAGTATGTCTCGTTTTTACCTGTGGCCAATCAAACGCTTTACCGTTGTATGTTACTAGCGTAGTATAATCGACGTTTTTTAAAAAACTTTCATATAAGGCGATTTCGTTTCCTGGACTAGGTAATATATGTTGCCTTACTACTACTTTATCATCATATACTCTTGCATATCCTAGTAAAAAAATAGTAGTTCCTGCACCTCCACTTAAGCCAGTTGTTTCGGTGTCGAAAAAAAACAAATCACTTGTTTGATGACCTTTACTAGATAAAGGATGTTCAATATTACTATTATTCCATTTTTCAACTACATTTTTAAGTTCACCTAAACTGTATAAACCGTGTTTAAAATTTAGTGAATATTGTACTTCTCGAATTAGACAGTATTCATTCTCGTAAAAATATGGTTTCGTATCATATTGAAGCCACTCTTGTAAATATTCATCATCGATTCTCTCTTTCGATTGAACACCTTTCTGCTCATTACTTACTGGTTCATGGCTCATATGTTTTTTTAATCTATTTAGTTTATTTTTTAGTTTCATATTTTCTCACTCACTTTAAAATAGTGCGTATTAAAGTAACTACTAATTCTTTAGTATTTTCTGCCCCTTCATCGTTTCCAACACAAGAAGGACAGCCTGAATTACAAGGGCATTTAGTAATTAATTTTAGACAAGATTGAATAAATTCCTCTAAATGAGAATAAGCTTTGTCACTTAACCCTACTCCACCTGGATAACGATCATACAAATAAATTACTGGCTTTTCATCATGTGTTGATTTAACTTGTGGTACAACATGTAAGTCAGAAGGTTCACACATTAGCAATAGCGGGGCCACATGTCTAAGGCCGTGTGACAATCCTACAAGCGCCTTTTCCAATTCATCTTGACCGAAAGAAGATACAGCAGCATCCTGCAGTTGAATCCATGTTGCTGTTGTATGTAATTCTTCTTCTGGTAAGTGAATAGGTCCTGACCCGATATTTTCATGAGTTTCAAATTTTATCTTTTTAAAAATTGTTGCCATCGCTTTAACAGAAACATCCCCAAATGAAATAAGGCAATTGGAAGTTCGTCTTTCTTTATCTACTTCTAACACATCGAGTTGAACAGCCAGATTAGCATCTGTAAAATAATCAACATTTACTTCACGTACAAACGCTTTTTTTTCTTCCCAGTCTAATTTTTCTACTTGAAACTGAATTCCTTGATGAAGGTAAATTGCTTCATCATGTAATAAAGTCATTGCACTGAAACGGTCCATTTCGCCTATTACTTTATTTGCAGGCGCTTCTGTTTGATCAATAATGATGACATTTTCTTGTGAAGCTGAACGAAGACTTATATTATGGGCTGGAAATGCATCATTCATCCAATACCACTTACCACTATTTTCATGAAGAACTCTTTCTTCTGTTAAATATTCTAATATGTCATCTAGCTCAACACCATCAAACGTTTCTCCTTCTTTAAAAGGGAGTTCATATGCAGCACATTTAATATGATCAACTAGAATAATTAAGTTGTCCGGGTTAATTCTTGCAGATTCTGGATTACTTTTTAAGAAATAATCCGGGTTTTGAATAATATATTGGTCTAAAGGATTAGAGCTGGCCACCATTACGATAACAGCTTCTCCTTGTCTCCTCCCAGCTCGACCTGCTTGTTGCCAAGCACTTGCTATCGTTCCAGGGTACCCTGTCATAATACATACTTGAAGCTGTCCTATGTCCACACCAAGCTCTAATGCATTCGTACTTACAACTCCGTATATATCTCCATTACGAAGTCCTTTTTCAATTTCTCGTCTTTGTGTAGGTAAATATCCACCTCTATAACCCGTAATTGCTTTTTTACCTAATTGACCCTTCACTAACTCTTGTAAATATGTTAATAGTATTTCAACCCGTACTCTACTCTTCGCAAAAACAATTGTTTGTATTTTTTGTTTCAAAAATTCACTCGCTAGTTTTCGTACTTCTAGAGTTGCACTTCTTCTTATGTTCAGAGGTTTATTGACAATAGGAGGGTTGTAAAAAACGATATGCTTTTTACTTGATGGAGATCCATTATTATTAATTAGGTTGAAATTTTCCCCTATTAAATGCTCCGCTAATTCTTTTGGGTTTGCTATTGTTGCCGATGTACATATAAATATTGGGTTGCTACCGTAAAATTTGCATATTCGTTTTAATCGACGAATTACGTTTGCTACATGACTACCAAACACACCTCTATATGTATGCAGTTCATCGATTACAATATATTGTAAGTTTTCGAATAGTGAGACCCATTTCGTATGATGAGGGAGTATTCCCGAGTGAAGCATATCTGGATTTGTAATAACGATATGACCTGCCTTGCGAACACGTTGACGAATATTTGGAGCAGTATCACCATCATATGTATAACTATTAATCGGTACACCAAGTTCAGAAATAATATCATTGATTTCACTTTTTTGATCCTGTGCTAGTGCTTTTGTAGGAAATAAGTATAAAGCTCTGCTTTCTTTATTTTCTAATATTTTTTGTAATACAGGTAAATTATAACAAAGTGTTTTCCCAGATGCAGTTGGTGTGACAGCTACAAAGTTCTGTTGGTGGACCGCAGCATCAAATGCAGCATGTTGATGTGTATATAAAGATTTAATTCCTCTCGTTTTCAATGCCTCTACTAATCTAGTGTCAACATTTGAGGGAAATGGTAACGTAGCTCCTAACTTTTCAGGGATCGTCTCCCAATGAACGATGTTAGAAGCAATATGCTCCTCACTCCTCATCCAATCAATAATGTCTGTTACAGATTTCTTTTTAAACATCTCCCACACACTCCTTCATTCTCCCTCCATTTTACGAATAAACGTTCTCCTAGTAAAGAGAAACAACCAAAAAAGAAAAAATTACTAGAAAAGCGGAGGCGGCTCGTTTAGGTCCAATCAAACTGGAGCCTTTCCGCAGGAGATAAAGGAATCACGGCGAACGTCAGTGAGTCGATGATGACTTATCGTACGGAGGAAAGGTGAAGTTTGAGCCGGACCTATTCTCCGGTCATTAAACTTTCCGACTGTTTTGGCCTACATGCTTTATACCATTGTGCAAAAAGTATAACAATAAGAATAGCTTCGATAAAATCGCCTCCATAATACATTAATTGTGCGCCTCGCTCTGCTTCATATAAAGGAACACCTATTGGCGGTTTTGAATAAATGATTTTTGTTAATATACCATGAGCAGCTAGCGCAACTATAAAAATAGAAGTGCGAAATATAAAACTATAGCGATGAAAAACTGGTTCTACATATATTATAGAAACAACAAATACATACCCCGCTAAAAAAACATGAAAATGAATCGCGATATAAATGAATGGATTAGAATGCATCCATTCAAACAGTTTTGTCATATATAAAATCCATAATCCTCCTATATTTAATAAAGTTGTTATTATTGGATGTACAATTAATTGAAAAGGCATAGTTCGTAATACTCTAGTTAATTTCCTAGATTGATGAACATGTAAAACTCTAAATAATAAAGTCATTGGAGTAGATAAAGCGATTAATAGTGGTGCTAACATCCCTAACAAAAGATGTATTAGCATATGAAATGTAAAATTATAATGAGAAAGTTCCGTCAACGGTTTGGAAACAGATACAATAGCAATAAAACATCCTACAATACAGAGAATACTTTTGTATATTGGCCAATTGCTATATTTTCGGTTTGAAAGAAATACTCCAAAACAGTATAAAATTAATAGAATACTGAACGGTGTACTTAAAAGAAGAGAAGGTAAAAAAACTTCAGCATTATCGATCATTGTCCCACATAGGTTGTACATTAATATACTACCTTTTCATTTTTCGTATTGCCACTTCGAAATAACAAATATAAACCAGCAACTAACATTAAAATGGCAATAATATTCCAAACAAAATCATAGATGAATACATTTTCTACATATCTAATTTGATGGATTCTCATTAATTTATGTTGAATAATACCATCATATAATTGAAATGCGCCGCCACCAATTAAAACACTAGCAATCCATTTAATCATTGACAATTCATTTTTACGTCTTAAATCAGCAAACAAAAACAAGCCACCAATAGTCGCAAACCAACTAAATGCATGAAACCACCCGTCTGATATTAACCCTACATTTGTTGTTGATTTATCATAAAAATGATGCCAATGTAATAACTGGTGAAATATAGTTTCATCAATAAACGCAACTAGCCCAAGACCAAATAATATTCCAGACAAAATGTTACGATTTTTTACAGTACTCATAAATATCTCCTTTACATTTTTCCATTATGTTATATAAAGACAGACAGAATTATTCAAAAAAAGAAAATGTCCTACTGAATAACAGTCAGTAAGACATTTTACCTATTATTTCTCCACTTTATTAATATGAAGCGGTGGAGGAATTAACCAACCCTTTTCTTTTTGCATTTTTAATAGTTTTCCACCAAGTGCTGCTTTTTGCATGTGAAATTGTCCGAACATTGCTATTACGTCTTCTCGGATACCTTGACCCATTTGTTTACTACAAGCTATAAGGCCAGCAGCTATGTCTGCTCCAAGGCTAGCCGCAATTTCTGGATCGTTAAACCTTGCACCAACAGGTATATCTTCTAAATTAGCTGTTGGTCTTTCAGGTGGGCTTGGTGGTAAAGGAACTTCATTTTCCTTTAAAATACCTTCCATTTGCTCCACTTCTTGTTTCGTATTATCCATAACATTTTCTAATAGTTTTCGTAAATCTTCATCACCCGTATGATTAAATAACGTTTGGTGAGCCACTATAGCAGATTTTGCTACTAATAAATTCGTCCACAAACCATATACTTCACCGTAGTGTAAAGGTTCATCTTTTGGATTTCCATTTAAAATACCCATTACCATCCTCCTAATCGAATGTAAACTCATATAATCAACCACCTATTAAGTATGCATCCATATGACACAATGTATAATGTCCCCTCCATTTCATAATCAATACATACAATCCCACAAGTTTATGGAAGTTATAATTTGGATTAATTTTAGAAGTATAAAAGAAGACTGAAGGATTTCATTCCCTTCAGTCTTCTTCCGTAATATATTTTTCATTATCTAACAGCACAGCGGTTTGGACCAATTTCCATTTCACGTTGCTGTTCTACATCCGGGTTTATTTTCCCCATGTTCGTTTCGCGAATTTCTTGGTATGCATTCGGTTGCGGTGGTAGGTTTTCAGTTACAATTTTTCTAAACTCTTGTTCATCTTCAATATTTAGACCGTGATTTTTAGCAAATAAAGTACCTAATTTTGCTGCAACAGTTCCATCCTCATTTAGCTCTTCAATCATCATGAAGTGAGCTGGAAGAACAATTAATTCCTCGGATAACTCACGGTATCGAACGTATAAGCTTTCTCTTAAATCTGAAACCCAATCTTCGGCCAAACCCGCTAAGTCAGGTCTCCCAATAGAATCGATGAATAAAATATCTCCTGATAATAAATATTTCTCATCAATAATAAATGATGTTGAACCAATTGTATGTCCCGGTGAGTATAATGCATGAATATTTATCGTAGAATTACCGATTTTTACTTCGTTACCACCTTCTAAAGCGTTGTAATTAAAAGTTACGTCCGTAGCATCTTTCGGCGGTAACCAATATTGAGCCCCTGATATTTCGGCAATTCTTCTTCCTCCAGATATGTGATCGGCATGTAAGTGGGTGTCAAATACATGCGATATTTTAACGCCTTTTTCTTCCACAAGCGATATATAGCGTTCAATCATTCTCGTAGGATCAATAATTGCTGCTTCTTCATTAGAAATTACCATGTATGACAAACAACCTTTACCAATTCGGACAAATTGGTATAATTCTCCCCCTCCGTTTAAATCTCCAACTTTAACCGGTTCTAAATACTCACTCCAAGCTTTCATTCCACCTTCTAAATAATATACGGAAAATTCTTTTTCAGCTAACATTTCTGCTACCATAACAGAAGACCCTTCTTTAGCACATACAACTAAAACATCCATGTTTGTAGGAAGTTTATCGACAATTTCTTCCACTCCATCTAATAGATCAAAGTAAGGTATATTTAAATAATTAAAGTTTTCCCCTTCTATTTTCCATTCTTCAAAATCATTAACATTTCTAACGTCTAATATAAACAACTGTTCCTTATTTATAACTTTTTTTGTAACATCTTTAGCAGTCATTACTTTAATATTCATACTCAATTACCCCCAATAGTATATTTAAATTTAAATTTTTTTGTATTAAACAGTTATTCAACTTTACCTTCCCAAGCTAGCATTCCGCCATTCATATTTATAACTTTAAAGCCATGTTGCTCTAAAAGTCGACAACCATTTGCACTTCTTCCACCAGAGCGACATACTACTACATATTCTTTAGAATTATCTAATTCATGCATACGAAATTCTAATAGGCCTAGTGGAATATTCGTAGCGGTTGGAATTTTGCCACTTGATACCTCTTCCACTTCACGCACATCAATGATATTTAATTGCTCTCCATTTTTTATAGCATTTTCTACTTCTATCGCTGTCATTGTTTTCATTTAAATACCTCCTAATATATTTCTTGTATTATATTTTAATTTATTTACGCTACAAGTCATATAATATACCCTAAGGGGTATAATGTCAACTGTATTATTACGATATAATTAATGGAGTTAATATAGCATAATAATTTTATGAGCATATTTGTTTCATATTAATTTTTTTAAAATTATAATAAAATATGAATAAAATAAATTGGAGGTTTTAAATGATGTTTGATGTAGTTATTATCGGAGCAGGTCCAGCTGGTGCAAGTGCTGCACTATTTACGGCTAAAGCTGGCAAGAAAACAGTTTTAATTGATCATGATAAAAGTATGACAAAACGTGCTTGGGTTGAAAATCATTACGGGGTAATGGAAATTACCGGACCTGAATTAGTTGAAATTGGTCAAAAACAAGCACAAAAATTTGGTGCTGAATTAGTAAATGAAGAAGTTGTAGACGTTACAAAAACAGAAACAGGATTTCAAGTTCAATCTAGTTCGCAAACGTTTGAAACAAAACATGTTGTGCTTGCAACTGGTGCGGTAGCTGGACTTGCTGAAAAAATCGGTGTTAATTTAAAAGATGGTACAGAACCTCGTATTAAAGCAGTAGCTGATGTTGACTCTACTGGGCGCACGAATATTGATGGTGTTTGGGCTGCTGGTACAGTGGCTGGTGTAAGCGTACATACGATTATTACTGCTGGTGACGGTGCAAAAGTAGCAATTAATATCGTAAGTGAACTAAATGGTGAACGTTACGTTGACCATGATGTATTAAAATCCTAATAAAAAAGGCGCATTAATATCAATGCGCCTTTTTTACGGATTACAAAAATAACAATTACTAGCATCTTCTTTTTCTTTTCCATTTGGAAAAAGCCGTTCCTCTCTCCAATCACATTTTTGACATTGATAAATCGATGCTTTAATTCCTTCTGTTGGTAATTCACAATGATTACATAATAATCCTCTTCTTTTTTCAACGATATCAAACCCTGGAAAATCACAAGATGGACAAAGTTGAAATATCTTGTTGACTAAATTTTCCGTTGCTGCTTTTATATTTTCCATTCTTAATGGGTTATACATAGCTCTCATGTCCGTTTCGATAACAACTTCCCCATATATTTTATAGACTCTATTATATGCTCGCTCTAATTCATCCCAATCCGAAATACCTTTTAAACTTAACTCATAATGTTTACTTCTAATAATTACTGCATGCTCTGGGAATTTAGCAGTTTTACAAAAAGCTACAGCTTCATCTATATCGTATATTTGTTTTTGATTATAATTTGTGCTCGTTGTAAGTGCCTCTCCAAAAATCTGAATATCATGCACAACGTCAATAAACGATACAATTTCTCGATTTAAAATAACGAATGGAACTTGTGGGTGAGGATTAAACGCTCCTTCACTACTAATACCGATTGTATAATTTAATTTATAACACGCCGATATTGATTTTTCTATTGCTGTTTCAAGCTGTGTTCCTACCCTTCTTATTTCATTCGTAAATGTTCCGAAATGATCAGTATCAAAGTTACTCGGAATACGTACATCCAAGCCTAGTTGTTTTTTAAATATAGGAGCAACCACTTTTTCCTTTCCGTGCATTGTTGCTAAAATTGCAGCTCGGCCTTCAAATAATGAAATGGCTTTGTTTCTATTTACCATCGTTTACACATTCCTCTACCTTCTTCCATACTTTTGTCTCTGAATTAAAGACGATTCCAGTAACTTTTACAGAAGGTGCAATTAAAGGATGATTTTTTATGAGTTTCATATTTTCTGCTATCCCTTGTCTAATGTCTATCGCTGTAGTTAACCACTCTTCGACTTCCATATTTAATATGTTAACATAATTAAAAGTATCGATTACTTCTTTGGAAATTCCTTTATTGTAAAGAATATTTGTTATTGATATATTTTTGAAACTTGGATTTATCGTATTACCTACTATATAAATACTTTCTACTTCTTCATATACAATCGCTTGAATAATACTACGAATTGAACAGCCTAATGGATGAATAATTGATGTTTCATAGTTTTGAATTAAAATTAGTTCCGAAAGCTCTTTTTCAATAATTTTTGGGAGTAAATAACAATCCTGCAATTTTAAGCTAGTAAGAACTATTGTTTTTTTCATCTTATATTCCTCCAAAAGTTAAAAATTTTGCAATATGAAAGTACATTGGTATTCCAATTATTAAATTAAACGGAAATGTAATTCCTAATGATAATCCTAAATATATGGAAGGGTTTGCCTTCTTTACTGATGTTTTTAATGCCGCAGGAGCAGCAATGTAAGAGGCACTTCCAGCTAAAACTCCCATTAATGTGGCTCCACCAACTGATAATCCAACAATGCTTCCTATCACAACACCGAAACTTCCAAACACTATCGGAAACAATATTGCAAGACCGATGAGAGAGATCCCGTGTTTTTTAACTTCTGTTATTCTTTCACCAGCTAGTAATCCCATATTTAATAAAAATAGTATTAACACGCCATTATACAAATCGAAGAATAAAGGCTGAACAATTGGAGCGGCAGCATCCGCACTTATAAAACCGATTAATAAACATCCTAATAGGATAAATACACTTTTTCCAAAAATACTCTCTTTTATAATTTCTTTATCTATCATTCTCGTGTATGGTGAAGAGAAGGCAACACTAGAGACCTGAATTGATTCATTCTTTTCCATAACTTTGTATAGGAAGATGGACACAATGATAGCAGGGCTCTCCATCAAAACGACTAAAGCATTCATAAATCCTTCATAGGAAACTGCACTATGTTCTAAAAATGATATAGCAGCTCCGTACGTCACGATACTAACGGAACCAAACGACGCTGCCAATCCAATCGAGTTGGCGAAATCAAGTTTCGTCCACTTTGTTATTATTAAAACGAATATAGGTATGAAGAAACCTAACAACAATGCTCCACCGATCGGCGCCATTATCATTGTAATATCGTATTGTGAAAGAGCAATTCCACCTTTTAGTCCTATAGCGATTAACAAAAATAAACTTAATACTTCACTAATACTTGAAGGTATTTTTAGATCAGATTTAAAAATAGTAGCAATCATACCAAGTAAAAATATTAAAACAAATGGTGATGTTAAATTATGAATAACAATTTCCGACATTTCCCCACCTCTTCTAAGTAACTATTTGCAAATCAGAAACAAATAAAGTGTAAGTCATAACAAGACTCCAAACATAAAATTTCCCACTAAAAAAACCGACAATTAATCAAAGCGGATTTAATCGCTCATGAAAAATTGTCGGTTATTTTCAACTCACCTTGTGTTTTGAAAATCTCCCACTATTCTTTTGTTGTAAAACTTTTTTCCAAATTACTGTCTAGCTTAAATACCATTACTCGTTCACCGGTTTTAGTACTAATATCGGTATGAAAGGAAAGAACTTCTTTTTCTGTTATAGCAGCAATCATTCTCTTTAATTCTTCTACTCCACACTCAACTAAATCAGACCTCATTCGTTTAATCGAGAGCATACCTTCCTTTGTTTCACATACTTTATATTCTGCTGGTGTAAGGATTCCGCGTAAATTTACAATTATCATATCCCTTAATACATCTGTTTTAACGGATATTGAACCACGGCTTAAAAAATCCTTCTCCCATTGTGTTAGTAATTTACTGATCTCAGCTTCTAAAGCACCTTTTGATTTTTCCATTTTCCCCCTCCTCCTATTCGTTCTTTTTACATTTCCCGTAAAAAAATCGGTATATCCCTTATTTACTAGTAAGTAAGTAAAGAATATACCGATTTATAAGTACCTTACTACAAACAAGCTGTAACTTTTTCATACTGTCAATTTTACAAGAAAATTTACAGTATGCTAAAGATAGCCTAGTCCGAAGTATTGTATTAATCTCTCGGATATGAAGTTAAATAATACTTTAACTGGAACTTAACATTCTGTCAATTATTTTTTATAGTATTGATGATTACATTTTGTTTAATTCCAGAGAAACTGTCATTCATTTAATATACATTGGTCTATACAACTATACAAATTAAATGGTAAAATAATCTTAGTATGTTAGTTAAAGAGGAGATAAAAGCCATGCAGCACAATTATTCATTTGTAAACGCAAACATTATAAGAAGTGAAGAGCTTATTCGAAATGGATATGTACACATTTCTAACGGAAAAATAGAAGATATTGGTGACATGAAGTTTTACGAAAGGCAAGATGGTTATGATGAAATCTATCTAACAGAAGATGAACTCCTACTACCAGGCTTTATTGATATTCACATCCATGGAATTAACGGTGCTGATATGATGGATGCGACGGAGCAAACATTAAATGATATGGCTAAAAAGCTCCCACATGAGGGCACAACGTCGTTTTTAGCCACAACGATAACTCATAATCAAGAAAATATTGAACTTGCACTAACCAATGTTGCTAAATATACAAATAGTCATAATTCTAAACAAGGAAGTGAAATGCTAGGCATCCATTTAGAAGGCCCCTTTCTCTCAAAAAAACGAGCTGGGGCACAACCGTTACATCATATTATTTCACCAAGTATTTCACTTTTTGACCAATGGCAACAACTCTCAGGGAACAGTATAAAAATAGTTACACTAGCACCAGAGCAAGAAAATGGTTTGGAATTAACGAAATATTTAAGTGAACATAAAGTAATCCCTTCTATTGGACATTCCGATGCTATTTATGAAGAAATGAAAAAAGCTATAAATCTAGGAGCAAAACATGTTACCCATTTTTATAACGGAATGAGAGGTATACACCATCGAGAGCCTGGCGTTGTAGGTGCAGGCTTGGCTCATGATAGTCTCTTTTTAGAATTAATAGTCGATGGAATTCACGTTCATCCTGCTGTAATAAAATCCACCTATAAAACGAAAGGTGCAAAAAAAATTATATTAATTACTGACTCGATGCGCGCAAAATGGTTAGAAGATGGTGAATATGAACTCGGAGGCCAAAAAGTAAGTGTTCGTAATAATACCGCTTTGTTAGAAGATGGGACTCTAGCTGGGAGCGTACTGAAGATGAATGATGCTGTCAAAAATATGATGCAATACACAGGTTGCACAATAAATGAAGCCATCCAAATGGCTGCAGAAAACCCAGCCAAACAATTATCTGTATGGGATCGAAAAGGTAGTATCACAATTGGCAAAGACGCAGATATTGTAATTGTAAAAAATGATTTGACCGTACAAATGACGATGTGTAATGGCATTATTGAATATAAAGGAGCGGAATAACTTGAATATTATAACAGCAGAATCGTATGAAACGTTAAGTAAAATGGCCTCACAATTTATTATAGATGAAGTTAATAGTAAACCGAATGCAACAATTGGTATGGCGACCGGTGGCACTCCATTACAAATGTATCAGTTATTACAAGAAGACTATAAACAAAATGGTACATCGTATTGTAATGTGACAACCTTTAACTTAGATGAATATGTAGGATTAGCGAAGGACAATCCGAATAGCTACTATCAGTACATGAAAAAACATTTATTTAATCACATTGATATTGAACAAAACAATGTATTTATTCCTAACGGAGAAAGCAAAGATTTAGTAGAAGAATGTAATTTATACGAACGATATTTACTAGAAAAAGGCCCGATTGACATACAGATTTTAGGATTAGGTTCTAATGGTCATATAGGATTTAATGAGCCAGGTACACCATTTTCTAGTAAAACACATGTTGTAGAACTAACAGATTCTACGCGAAAGGCAAACGCTCGATATTTTGATAATTTAGACCAAGTTCCTACTCATGCGATTACGATGGGAATAGATACAATTATGAGGGCAAAAAAAATATTACTTTTAGTTTCTGGAAAAAATAAATCAAACGCTTATGAGCAATTACTTCATGGCAAAATTTCCGAACAGTTTCCTGTTTCCGTTCTAAGAAACCACCCCTCTGTTCACATAATAGCAGACATGAGCTCGCTCGAATCGGTAACAATTCGCGTTTGAAAGGAGGAACACTTATGATAAATAAACGTTCCCCACTACCGATTTATTATCAGTTAGAAACATATATTAAAAATTTAATCGAGTCCGGACAATTAAATCCTGGAGATAGTTTACCTTCTGAACGGGAATATGCAGAACGATTCGAGATTAGTAGAATGACAGTAAGACAAGCCATTAATTCCCTCGTACAATCAGGACTTCTTTACCGAAAAAAAGGAAGTGGCACATATGTTGCTGAAAAAAAACTAGAACAAAAGCTACAAGGTCTTACAAGCTTTTCAGAAGATATGAAAAATCGTGGAATGAAGGCTAGTAGTACAATAATAAAGTTCGAAGAAATAGAAGCAACTCCTCTAATCGCAAATGAGTTACGGTTAAAAGAAAGTAGTAAAATTTACGAAATTATGAGAGTCCGCCACGCTGATGACGAACCGATGGCTATCGAAATAAATTATATGTCACCTACTATTGTAATTGGCCTAACGGAAGATGTATTAACTAAATCCACATATGCTTTTTTTGAAGCGAGTGGTTTATACATTGAACATGCTACACAAATTATTGAAACAGCAAAAGCAACTAATTATCAAGCCCAACTGTTAAATATAAATGAAAATGATTCGTTACTTCTAATTCAACGTAAAACATATTTACAAGATGGTACACCTTTGGAATTTGTAAAATCATATTATCGTGGCGATCGATATAAATTTGTTGTTACGATTGACCGACACGGAAAGACGTAAAAAGGAACTGGTGAAATACCAATTCCTTTTTTTTACTCTAATTTTTTACTTGTTTTTTACATTATCACGTATTGTTTCGATAATCTCTCTCGTTTCGTCTAAATGTCGAACTGTTTGATCGTACTGCTGTGAAGCAACCGACATAAATAAAATGTCAATAACATGTAACTGGGCAATACGTGAAGATGTTGCTCCACTTCTAAATGTCGGTTCTCGAGTTGCAGAAGTGTAGAGCTTAACATCCGCTTGCTCATTAACAATAGAGGAACCAAATTTAGTTAAGCTTATTGTATGTGCTTTTTTTCTATTCGCAAGTTCTAATATTTTTGCAACTTCAAATGTTTTTCCCGAGAAAGATATACCTACAACTACATCCCCCTCTTGAACGTTTGCTACTTGAGTTGCAGCCATATGGAAATCACGGAAAGCCGTGGACCGTTTGTTAATTCTTAAAAATTTTTGATGGGCATCTTCTGCGATAATTGCAGACGCTCCTACACCAAAAAAGTGAATCGTATGGGAATGCATTATTAGTTCAACTGCTTTAGAAAGCTCTTCAATATTTAATAGTTGTGAAGTTTCTTCAATTGTTTGTATACTATTATTCGTCATCTTTTCGATAATAGATGATGGTGATTCATTAGGTTCTATATCTCGAAACCCACTAGGGCTCGTTGTCTTTTGTAAGTCCCCTGCAATTCTTAGCTTCAAGTCTTGAAATCCTTTTAAATCTAGTGATTTGCAAAGTCTAATAACTGCCGCTCCACTTGTGGAACTTCTTTTACCTAGTTCATTTGCAGTTAAGGAGATTGTTGCTTGTGGATTTTTTAATATATATTCTGCAATCTTCTTTTCAGAAGGAGGCAAATCTGGAACCATTTCTTTTAGCATAACTAATCCACCTGACATAAAAGGCATACTGACCCCTCCTTATTGTTCATTTTCTATTTATATCCGTTCCTACTAATTAACTCTTTAAAGTAAGTTTATAAATGTTTAGAGTACTGTTGATATTCTTTCCAAACATGGAAATTTAACTTTCCGTAAAAATCTGTTAAAGTAGTCCAATCAATTAACATAGTTCGAATGTTGCGCTCCCATAAAATATTGATAGCTGCTTTTACAATTCCTTCGCCAAAACCTTTTTTTCTTTCTTCTTTTGAAATTCCGAGTGGACCTATACCACCGAGTTTACCGTTCCATAATGGTGACCAGTATACATTTTGGGCTATAAAGGGAGAATTCGCATCATTTATACGACAAAAGCCTATTATCCTACCTTCTTTTTTCATCACTACAAATTCTCGACCGTCACCATTTTTTTCAAAATATTGACGTGCTTCATACTCCCAACGTCCTGGAAATTCTCTATGTAAAAATAAAAGGAATTTTTCCTTTTCGTTTATATGTAATATTGAGATATTAATATTTTTATACCTTAGAAAAAATGGTTGTGTATTATTAAATGTTTGAATTAGATCATATTGTAATTGTCCAATGTTATAGCCATGCTTTTCAAACCATTTTTGATAGGTTTTATATTGTGTAGGTATTCCAGGAAAGTAATGCCATGGATCGCGGCCTAAATGAACAACTTTTGCCCCGTTAGATTGCATTGCATTTTCGGCTAGTACAAGTAATTTCGTGCCAATTCCTTTTTTTCTATATTGACCTTTTACTAATAGAGCTTGGATCCAACCTACTTCTCGATCCATTTTATAGTCTTCGTTTTCTTTCCATACTTTGCTTACAATAAAAGCAATGACTTTATCTTCTTCATCTGTTACTACAAAAGAACCTTCTATTAATGTATTATTATCTTCAAACGTATTTTGACGAAATAATTCATTTCTCATCGGAAAATCGCTACCTATTTCTTCATTCCATAGTTCTACTATTTGCTCCAACCATATAGGGTGTAACTTATTAATGTACATCTCACACCAACTTCCTCATTAGTGTTTCTATTTCATTATATAACTATTTAAATTTCATTTCAATTTTTATTTTTTTATATGAAATATAATTTTACTATTTTGTTATATATTTTTATTTATTAATAAAAAAGAGCAGCACCCCTGTTAAAGGTACTACTCTTTTATCCATTATTGTAAACTCTGTTTTGCTACTATTATTTGTAATTTTACTTGTTCAGAAGATGTACCACCTTCACTATTTCTAGCTTCTACAACGTTTTTAGGTTGTAGTACGTCGTAAATATCTTCCTCAAACAACTCATGAAACTGTTTATATTCATCCATCGTTAATGCTAATAAAAATTTCTTTTGTTCAATCGCATATAAAACAGTTTTTCCAATTACTTCATGAGCTTGGCGGAATGGTAAACCTTTTGTTACTAAATAGTCGGCAATATCTGTAGCATTGGAATAATCTTGAGCTACCGCTGCATACATCTTATCCGCGTTTACCGTCATCGTTTCAATCATTGGAGCTAGTAAACGTAACGAACCGTCCAGCGTTTCTACCGTATCAAACATCCCTTCTTTATCTTCTTGCATATCTTTGTTGTATGCTAAAGGAAGTCCTTTTAACACTGTTAGAAGCCCGACTAGATTTCCATATACACGTCCAGTTTTAGCTCTTAATAATTCTGGTACATCAGGATTTTTCTTTTGCGGCATAATACTCGAACCGGTACAGAAGGAATCATCTAATTCGATAAATTGGAACTCTTGACTTGACCATATTACTAACTCTTCCGATAAACGAGAAATATGAGTCATTAATAAAGACGAGATTGATAAAAACTCGACAATAAAATCGCGATCACTTACTGCGTCCATACTGTTTGGATACACTTTATCAAATCCTAGTAATTCGGCTGTTTTTGAACGATTAATTGGAAAGGTAGTTCCTGCTAGTGCTCCAGAACCTAGTGGTGACCAATTAATACGTTTCAGGCTGTCTTGTAATCTATCTTTGTCACGTTCAAACATCCAAAAGTAAGCCAATAAGTGATGTGCAAATGATACTGGTTGAGCTCTTTGTAAGTGAGTATAACCAGGTAAAATCGTATGAACATGTTCTTCAGCTTGTTGTAAAAGCGCAGTTTGTACTCCTTTAACTAATTCAATAATATTTAATGTTTGATTACGAAGGTATAAGTGCATATCTGTAGCAACTTGGTCATTACGGCTTCTACCAGTATGTAGCTTACCACCGACTGGTCCAATTTCATCAATTAGTAATTTTTCAATATTCATATGGATGTCTTCATTTTCTACTGAAAATTGGACTTCACCGTTTTCTATTTTTTGCTTAATTGTTAGTAAGCCGTTTTTAATTGTTTCTGCATCATTTTTCGGGATGATGTTGCATTCACTTAACATTTGGACGTGTGCTAAGCTTCCTTCAATGTCTTCGAATGCAAGTTTTTGATCGAAATTGATGGACGCTGTAAATACTTCCACTAATTTGTTTGTTTCTTTTGTAAAACGTCCACCCCATAATTTAGACATAAATATGTTCCTCCTAATATGTTAGTTGTTTCTAGTTGGTTGTTATTTTATTTGGGACTACCGTGAAAAAGTTAGCTTTTATTAAAAATTAGAAGCTAATCATTTTACAACATTGAATGTTGCTAAGCGTATAAAGTTAGTCCGTTTCACTTCGCTGCAGGCACTCGCTTTCCGTGGGGCGTGGCATGAGCCTCCTCCTCGCTTCGCTCGTCCGGGGTCTCAAGACTCACGCTTTCCCCCCACTGGAGTCTCGCACCTTCCGCTCCGTTCCACTCACGGGTCTAAATATTGAAAGTAAAACATTATAACAGTTCTACACCGAACTGCCTATCTTCATTCGCCATGGTGCCAAATTATTACTTGCATAGGTATCTAGCTTCTATGACTTGATTCCACCTTTGATTGGACCTAAGCGAGCCGCATACGCTTTTCTTATTATTTTAATACTTTGTCTTTTGATGTTACTTCGGCGTATACTTTTGTTGGGAGTCCCCATAGTTTGATGAAGCCTACTGCTGCGTTGTGGTCAAACGCATCTCCTTTTGAATAGGTTGCTAATTCTTCATTATATAAACTGAAATCAGATTTTCTGCCAACAACGACATGGTGCCCTTTATGCAATTTAATGCGAACCTTTCCAGTTACCGTTTGTTGTGTTTCTTCTACGAATGCATTTAAAGCATTCATTATTGGTGAATACCAAAGACCTTCATAGATTACTTTTGCAATTTGTTGGTCAACAACTGTTTTAAACTGTGTTACTTCACGTGGTAATGTTAAAAATTCTAATTCCTTATGAGCATTAATTAAAATTAGTGCTGCTGGGTTTTCATATACTTCACGAGATTTTATCCCTACCAGGCGGTTTTCAATATGATCAATTCGACCAATCCCGTGTTCTCCACCAAGTTCATTCAATTTCTCAATTAACGGCACAATGTCCATTTCTTGATCATTCAATGCAACTGGAACTCCTTTTTCAAATGAAATTTCAATATATTCAGCTTCATCAGGTGTTTTTTCAATAGGATTCGTCCAATCAAACGCTCCTTCTGGTGCCTCATTCCAAGGGTTTTCTAATACTCCAGCTTCACACGCTCTTCCCCATATATTTGCATCGATAGAATATGGATTATCTAAATCAACCGGAATCGGAATGTTTTTTTCTTCTGCATAAGCAATTTCTTCGTCACGTGTCATTCCCCATTCACGAACAGGAGCAATAACTTTTAAGTTTGGATTTAATGCTTGAATAGAAACTTCAAATCGAACTTGGTCGTTTCCTTTACCTGTACAACCGTGAGCAACTGCGACAGCGCCTTCTTGCTCTGCAATTTCAACGAGTAGCTTTGAAATTAACGGTCGAGATAGTGCAGAAGATAAAGGATATTTCCCTTCATATAAAGCATTACCTTTTAATGCTGGTAATATATAGCCTTTTGCTAGCAATTCTTTTGCATCGATCATAATAGCTTTTATAGCACCAACATTGAGGGCTTTTTGACGAATAGCTTCTAGGTCTTTCCCTTCTCCAACATCAAGCCCCAATGCGATGACATCATATCCGTATTTTTCTTGAATCCATTTAACTGAAACCGAAGTATCTAAACCTCCAGAATATGCTAAAACCACTTTTTCCTTTGCCATATTCATACACAACCTTCCCCTGAATAAATATCTACAGTATAGTATTTTTATACATTAATGTGAAAAAAAATAAACATTACTTTGTTTCCATTAATGCTTTTAATATTGCTTTTTGAGCATGTAAACGATTTTCCGCTTCGTCAAATACGACTGAATGCGGTCCATCTATAATCTCTTCCGTTACTTCTTCCCCTCTATGTGCGGGTAAACAATGTAGAAAGATATAATTGTTTCTCGCATAAGAGGTTAATTGTTTGTTAACTTGATAGTTTGCGAATTTTAACAAACGATCCTTTGCTTCATTTTCTTGACCCATACTAGACCATACATCAGTTATGACTACATCTGCTTCTTTTATCATTTTAACAGGATCAGTAGAAAATTCTATGTTTGAACCGGTTATAGAAGCTGTAACTTTTGCTTTTTCCCATACCGTTGTATCAGGTTCAAACCCTTCAGGACTAGCAACCGAAATGTGCATCCCAACTTTTACTGCACCTTCAATTAAAGAATGACTCATATTATTGCTACCATCACCGATAAAACACATTTTCAACCCTTTTAGTGTACCTTTATGCTCTAAAATTGTCAACAAATCTGCCAACACTTGGCACGGGTGATGTTCATTTGTTAAGCCATTAATGACCGGAACAGTTGCATTCGTTGCAAACTCTTCTATTGTTGAATGACTAAATGTCCTAATCATTAGTCCGTCAACATAACGTGATAATACTTTTGCTGTATCATGTGTTGTTTCTCCGCGGCCTAGTTGAATATCGTTTGAACTTAAAAATAACGCATTTCCACCAAGTTGTAACATCCCTACCTCGAACGATACACGTGTCCTTGTAGAAGATTTTTCAAAAATCATCCCTAACACTTTTCCCTCTAGATAACGATGCGGTTTTCCTTCTTTTTGAAGCTTCTTCATTGTTACTGCTTCATTTAACAAATAAAGTATTTCATCTGTTGTGTATTCATTTATAGTTAAAAAGTCTTTTTTTTCTATTTGATTAGCTTTTGTATTCACTAATGTTGGTTGCATATTGATCTTCCCCTTCTACTTGATGTATATAGTAATCTTTCATAGAACGGAAGTCTCGATTAACTTTGTTTATTTTAATCGCTTCAGAAGCTGTATCCAAGCTAGTAAAGCAAGGTACTTGATATCGAGTACAAAGTTCTCGTAATTTTGCACCAAGTCTAATTAAGTTTCTCCCTTTTGTTGGAATAATGATAGCTCCTGCAATTTCTTCCTTTAAAAACAATTCTTCTTCATACGGCTTCGTTTCTATTCCTTTTTGCGATAAATGTTTGGCAGTGCCATCTGTAGCTACAATTGAAAATCCTTTTTCGATTAACTTAATAGCAATTGGTACTACATTTTCCTTTTCACGTTCCGTAACGGATAAAAGGAAACTTTTATTATTTGTATAGTCAAATGGATTTACTTTATAGAATAGTGCTTTAAATAACGCTTCTTCATAACTAAATCCTAATCCTAGTACTTCCCCTGTTGATTTCATTTCTGGACCTAAAACATGATCAACACCTTTAAGTTTGGTAGCAGAAAAAATCGGTGCTTTTACACTATAAAAGTGCGGGAATTCCTTCAATCCAACTTCAGCTAGTTCATTTCCTAACTGTGCCTTAACAGCTAAATCTACTAAATTTACTCCTGTTACTTTGCTCACAATTGGAATAGTTCGAGATGCTCTCGGATTAACTTCTAAACAATAGACCGTGTTATTTTTTATGATAAACTGAATATTGGCTAGCCCTACAATGGATGCAGCTTCACAAATTCGTTTTGTATAATCTACAAGTACTTCTTGTATTTCTTTTGATAGATGTACTGGTGGGAATACTGCTATACTATCTCCCGAATGAACACCGGCTTTTTCAACATGTTCAAAAATTGCAGGAATGTATATGTTTTTCCCATCACTTACGACATCTAACTCACATTCAGTTCCAGGTACAAACTGGTCTACTAAAAGAGGCCATACATGATAGTTTTCTTCCTTTAAATGATCGATGTAAAATGTTAATTCATCCTCTTCATAAAATGTATACATCGATTGTCCACCGATAACATAAGATGGTCTGACTAATACTGGGTATCCTATTTTGTCTGCTGCATCTTTTAAACTGTTAATATCATAAACGATTTCACCATCCATATGCGGAATGTTTATCTCGTCTAATAGTTGATAAAATTGTTGACGATCTTCAAGCTTATCAATATTTTCTACAGTCGTACCGACAACATTAATCCCTTTTTCTTTAAGAGCTGCCGCTAAATTGATCGCTGTCTGTCCGCCGAACTGGATGAATACATAGTTTACGTTTTCTTTTACAATAACGTTCATAATATCTTCAACTGTAAGTGGTTCAAAGTACAACTTATCCGCAATTGAAAAATCTGTACTAACTGTTTCAGGGTTGTTATTAACTACTACTGTTTCTAACCCTAATTTCTTTAATGCTTTTACAGCATGAACGGAACAATAATCAAATTCAATACCTTGACCAATTCTTATAGGACCAGATCCAATTACAAGTGCTTTTTCCTTATTACTTACTTCTACTTCATCTACTCCGGACCATGTAGAGTAATAATATGGAGTTAATGCATCGAATTCCGCTGCGCAAGTGTCAACTAGTTTATAGGCGGGTTTTAAACCGAAAGCTTCTCTCTTCTCTTTCACTTCTTCGATAGAGCAAGATAATAACTCACTTAAATATTCATCACTTATATTTTGATATTTTGCTAATGTTAACAACTCTTTCGTAACAGTATCAATTGTAAAGGTTGCTAATTGTTCTTCTAGTAATACCATTCCATTTAGTTTTTGTAAAAACCATTCATTTATTTCAGTGAGTTCATGAAGTTCCTCTATCGACATCCCTTTTTGTAACCCTTCCGCAATTGCAAAAAGTCGATAATCGTTCGGCGTTGCTAATAATTTCTTAATTTCATCCAAGTTTTTATTAGAAAGTTTATTTGTTTTTAAACCTTTTACATTCATTTCTAAAGAACGAATTGCCTTATTCATTGCACCTTCAAACGACCGATCTATTGATAGAACTTCACCTGTTGCTTTCATTTGAGTGCCTAATGTGCGATCTGCTTCTGTAAATTTATCAAACGGAAATCTTGGAAGCTTAACTACAACATAGTCTAGAGCAGGTTCGAATGAAGTAAATGTATTTCCTGTTATTGGATTTATAATTTCATCTAAATGATAGCCTATTGCACATTTCGTTGCTATTCTTGCAATTGGATAACCAGTTGCTTTTGATGCAAGTGCAGATGAACGACTAACCCGTGGATTTACTTCAATAATGAAATACTCGTTTGATTCTGGATGGAAAGCAAATTGAATATTACAACCACCAATTATTTTTAAAGCGCGAATAACTTTTAATGAAGCATTTCTTAAAATTTGATATTGAACGTCTGATAAAGTTTGTGAAGGAGCTACGACAATGGAATCACCTGTATGAACTCCTACTGGGTCCATATTTTCCATATTACAAACGATAATACAAGTATCATTCGCATCTCTCATAACTTCATATTCTATTTCTTTCCAACCTTTTATACTTTTTTCTAAAAGTACTTGATGTATCGGACTTAAAGAGAGTCCCCTTTTTAAAAGTTGTTGTAACTCAAGGGGGCTATTTGCAAAGCCTCCACCTTCTCCGCCTAGAGTATAAGCTGGACGAACAATGACAGGAAACCCAATTTCTTCTGCAAAATTTAGTCCTTCTTGTTCTGTATGAACAATTTTTGATTGAGGAATCGGTTCATTAATGTCTAACATTAGTTGGCGGAACTTTTCACGATCTTCCCCTTGCTGGATAGAAGGAACAGATGTACCTAGTAACTTTACATTATATTTTTCTAAAATACGTTCTTCTTCAAGTTGTACTACTAAATTAAGCCCTGTCTGACCACCGAGAGTTCCAATTATCCCATCAGGTCTTTCTTTCTTTATGATCACTTCTAAACTTTCTACTGTTAGAGGCTCCATGTATATTTTATCTGCAATCTCTTTGTCAGTCATAATTGTTGCTGGATTACTATTAACAAGGATTACCTCTAAACCTTCTTCTTTTAGCGCAATACAACTTTGTGTCCCTGCATAATCAAATTCAGCGGCTTGCCCAATAACAATTGGACCTGAGCCAATTACTAATACTTTTTTTATCTGTTTATTGAGCGGCATATGTTAATTCTCCTTGGTGAATATTCTTTATAAATTTTTTAAAAATATGTTCGGTGTCCTGTGGACCAGGATTAGCTTCCGGATGAAATTGTACAGAAGAAATTGGTAATTGTTTATGACGTATTCCTTCTACAGTTCTATCATTTATATTGAAATAAGTAATATGGAAGTTTTGATTATTAATAATTGATTTTTCATCTACTACATATCCGTGATTTTGGGATGTAATAAATACTTTCCCAGTTTCCACTTCTTTAACTGGGTGGTTTCCACCTCGATGACCGAATGGTAATTTCGTCGTTTTGCCCCCATGCGCTAATGCAATTAACTGGTGCCCTAAACAAATACCAAGCGTTGGGTACATTTCTGTAATTAATTTAATGTCCTTTAAATACTCACTTAATGCCATTGGATCTCCTGGTCCGTTACTTAAAACTATCCCATCAGGATTCAATTTTTGAATTTCTACAAGAGTAGTATTGTAAGGGACAACCGTTACTTTACAATTTTCATTTAGTAACGCTCGTAGTATAGATTTTTTACTACCATAATCAATTAAAACAACATGCGGCCCATCATTCGAATATTTCTGAATCGATTTAGTTGATACTTGGTCTATAAAGAACGTTGTATCAGCATTAAAAGATACGTTTGAAGGATTGGTAGTGATTTTCCCTTTGACGCT
This sequence comes from Sutcliffiella cohnii, assembly GCF_002250055.1. Lineage (NCBI taxonomy): Bacteria > Bacillati > Bacillota > Bacilli > Caryophanales > Bacillaceae > Sutcliffiella > Sutcliffiella cohnii. The sequence continues at coordinate 2,056,222 of NZ_CP018866.1, read as the reverse complement.
TCCATATTTTCTAATTATCTTTACGATTTGACGTGTATCCACTCCGGTTAATCCATTAATCCCATTTCGGTTTAACGTGTCAACTGTTGTTTCTTTCATTTGGAAATGTTGAGGATTCACACATATTTCACCAGTAACAATTCCTCGAATATAGAGTTTATTAGATTCAAAATCGGCTTCGTTAATTCCGTAATTTCCAACTAACGGATAACAAAAAACGATAATTTGGCCGGCATATGAAGGATCAGACATAATTTCCTGATATCCTGTCATACTCGTATTGAAAACTACTTCACCTGTTGATTCCAAAGAATTCCCTAAAAGGGTTCCTTCAAAAACATGCCCCGTCTCTAGAAGTAAATAGCCTTTTTGCACTTTTTAACACTCCTTCGCTGCTTTTAACGCTTTTTCAAATTTTTCGACAAACAGCAGAATTTCCTCTTCGGACACTGTTAATGGTGGCAAAAGTCGTATAACATCTGGACCAGCTGTTAAAATTAACAGTTCATTTTTTATTGATTCTAATACGACTGTTGAGGCTATTTCACGGTTAAGTTTTAGTCCAATTAATAGGCCTTTCCCTCTAACTTCTTCAATAAAATCATATTGACTAGCTATTTTTTGTAGTAATAACGTTAACTGCTTACTTCGGTCACTTATAGTTGTTAATAGTTCATTGTTTAAGATGTATTGTATTGTGGATAATCCTGCAGTTGTTGCTAGTGGATTGCCTCCAAACGTACTTCCATGACTGCCCGGACCGAAAAGATAAGAGACGTGCTCTTTTGCTAGCATCGCACCGATTGGAAAACCTGAACCTAATCCTTTCGCAATTGTCATAATATCAGGTTCTAAATCATATTGTTGATAGGCAAATAAAGTCCCCGTTCTACCAATCCCCGTTTGCACTTCATCCACTACAATTAAACTATTATTTTTTTTGCAAATCTCGACTAACTTTTTAATCCATGTTTTATGAGCAGGGACGACTCCGCCTTCCCCTTGTACTAGTTCGAGCATGACAGCAGTTGGTTGCCATTCATTTAACTTTTCAAGTGCATCTTCGTCATTAAAAGGTAAGTAATGAAAACCTTCTACTAATGGCGAAAAACCAGTTTGTATTTTTTCTTGTCCTGTAGCTGTTAACGTTGCTAAAGTTCTACCGTGAAATGACTTTTTAAATGTCACAATTAACGGTTGTTTGTTTTCACTATTAGCTTTAGCACGAACTAGTTTAATTGCTGCCTCATTCGCCTCTGCCCCACTATTACAAAAGAATACTTGGTCAAAGCTCGTTACTTTTGTTAACTGTTTTGCTAACTTTTGTTGGGGTTCAATATGATAAAGGTTAGAAACATGCCATAGTTGATCCAATTGATTTACCAATGCATTTTTTACAAATTCGGGAACATGACCAAGGTTACATGTCGCAATCCCTGAAGTGAAATCTAAATATTTTGTGCCTTTATCATCCCAAACGTAACTTCCTTTTCCCTTAGTGACCGTTATAGGAAATCGACCATACGTATTCATAATCGGTTGTGTTGTATCAGCTGTTGTGCCCACTATAAATCATTTCCTCCTCTAAATAAAAGAATGTCCCGCTATGTTCACCTTTAGTAAAACGTGTAAGGGATTGTTTAGTCGTTCCATCTATTATTACTACATTAGAAACTCCATTTTCTAAGCAATCAATTGCACTGTGTACTTTTGGAATCATTCCACCTGTTATTTGTTGTGACTCAATTAACTGTTCTACTTGTTTATTTGACAGGGAGCTTTGTACTTCACCGTCTACTAACACTCCTGCAACGTTCGTTACTAAACATATGGTCCCTTCAAGACTTTTCGCAATTGCCGCTGCAGCTAAATCAGCGTTAATGTTATAATGTTGACCGAATAAGTCAACCGCAATAGGGGATATTACAGGTATTCCGTCCATATCGGTAATCATCTTTACTATTTCCGTCCGAACGTTGGTAATTTCGCCAACCAAGCCAATTTCATCAGCATTTTGTACCGGTTTTGCTTCTAGAAACATTCCATCAACGCCACTAATGCCAATCGCTTTTCCACCAGCTTTGATAATGTTACGAACAATTTGCTTATTTAAAGAACCTGAAAGTATCATTTCTACAACGTCTAAAACTTCAGGGGTAGTCTGACGCAGTCCATTAACAAACTTTGTTTCAATCTCTAAACTGCTGAGTGTTTTTGTTATAGAAGGTCCACCTCCATGGACAATGATTGGTACAAATTCTTTTTCTTTTTGGATTTGGACAAGTTCTTCAAAAAAGCTAGGTGATAATTGTTCAAAAATACTTCCCCCGCATTTTATTACGAGATAATTCATTGTATATTCCCTCCATTACGTTCGGTAAGAAGCGTTGATTCTAACGTAATCATATGACAAATCACAGCCCCAAGCAGTTGCTGTCTTGTCGCCACCATTAAGATCAACTGTCAGTTGTATTTTCTCGTTAGCTAAGTAAGATGTTGCTTCTTCTTCTGAAAATGGATGTGGAACCCCATTTTCTACAACTTTATGAGGGCCGATAAATACAGTTATGTTGTTAGGGTCAATGGTAGTCGCACCACTATACCCAGCTGCACATATGATTCGACCCCAATTTGCATCACATCCGTAAACGGCCGTTTTTACTAAGCTCGAGCCTACAATAGATTTAGCGATTTTTTCTGCATCTTCTTTTATTACTGCCCCTTTCACTTCGACCTCTAAAAGTTTCGTAGCACCTTCGCCATCACGAGCAATTTGTTTTGCTAGTGATTGACATACTTCTTTTAAAGCCGATTGGAACAGCTTAATTGCTGCCTCATCCTGTAGTGTCCATTCAACGTTGCCTGCCAACCCATTTGCTAATAAAACAACGGTATCATTTGTACTCGTGTCTCCATCTACCGTAATCATGTTAAACGAGTCGTTCGTTACTGTTTTTAAACAATACTGTAGTGCTTCTTGACTAATATTTGCGTCCGTTGTGATGAAACCTAACATTGTAGCCATATTTGGTTTAATCATGCCAGATCCTTTTGCCGCTCCACCAATCGTAATAATATGGCCATTAATTTCGACCTGCACACACGCACTTTTTCTAAAAGTATCTGTTGTTAGTATTGCTTTTTCAAAGTTCTCAACACTGCTATCATTTTCAGCAATTTCAATTCTATTAATTCCTTCATTTAGTTTCTCCATGTTTAACTGTTCACCAATTACACCTGTTGATAAAACTACAACATCTTCTGGAGTTGAACCGATTTTATTCGCATACCATTCTCTCATTATGTATGCGTTTTTTAGTCCTGTTTCACCAGTACAAGCATTTGCATTTCCTGAGTTCACGATAACACCTTGGATAAACCCATTTTGTTGAATGCTATCTTGGGTAACTTTTAACGGAGCCGCTTGAAAGACGTTTGTCGTATATACTGCTGCAGCCTTGGCTGGTACAACCGAATAGAGCCAAGCTAGGTCATGTCGTTTTCTTTTTAAACCACAGTGTAACCCTCCGACTATATATCCTTTAGGGCTTGCAATGTTTCCATTTTCGATTTTTGTAATGGCTGTTGAAGCTTCTGTATTAATCATCTGTTTTTTCCTCCATATTCAAATTCACACAATCTATAAAACTATGGAAATAACGGCGTAGTTTGTAGCCCTGTCTTTTCATCCCATCCATACATGACATTCAAATTTTGTATCGCCTGCCCAGCTGCACCTTTTACAACGTTATCTATTACTGCAACAATTATTAGCTTATTCGTTCTTTCATCTACTGTAATACCGATGTCACAGAAATTTGAACCTGTCACTTCTTTTGTAGCTGGCCAGGTTCCACCTTTACGTATACGAACGAAATAATCATCTTTATAGTAATCTTCGTATAGTGAGATTACTTTACTCTCATTGATTGGCTCCTTCAAATTCGCATACATCGTGCACATAATTCCTCTCGTCATTGGCACTAAATGAGTAGAAAAAGTAACCGTAATATTTTCGTTTCCAATTTGTGATACGATTTGTTCTATCTCTGGAATATGCTGATGTTTTCCTAATTTATAAGCTTTTACATTTTCATTGATTTCACTATAATGCGTTGTAGCGGATGTTTTTCTACCAGCACCGGATATACCAGATTTACCATCAATGACAATGGAATTACCATCGATCAATTTATGTTGTAATGCTGGAATTAAACCGAGTAATGTTGCTGTCGGATAACATCCTGGGTTCGCGACCAATGTTGCTTCTTTAATCAATTCTCTATTTAATTCTGTTAAACCGTATATAGCTTTGTCTAAAGCAAAAGGTGGTGCTGGTGTATTTTTATACCATCCCTCGTATAAAGAACCATCCTGTAATCTTAAGTCGCCTGATAAATCAATTATTTTTATTCCTGCTTCGATATATTGAGGTATTAATTCCTTTGAAACGCCAGACGGTGTGGCAAAAAATAATACATCTATATTTTCTTTCACATCTTCTATGTTTAACTCTGAAATATTCATTTCAAGTATTCCTTGTAAATGTGGGTATTGTTCTACGATAGAATTTCCATTAGATGAATGTGATGCTAAAAGTTTAATTTCAACGTATGGATGGTTTACTAAGTAACGAATAAGCTCTACTCCACCGTAACCATTTGCTCCAACAATTCCAATTTTCATAATTCACCATCCCCTTTTCTTTGTATTATTATAATTATTAATTCATAAAAATACAACATTTAATTGTTATAAAACTGAAAAAATATGAGTTTTCATAAAAAGAAGATGTATAAAGCTATTGATCGTTTTATTTAAGCATTGTACTTAAGTGGTTAATTTCTTTAACTAAGTATTTTTTTCTAATAGTACATAATCATCTAATAGTACATAATCATCTAATAGTACATAATCATCTAATAGTACATAATCATAAAAAAATACAAGCATTTCTGCTTGTATTTTTTATGAATTATACTTTTTTATTGCTTTTATATATAATTTTGCTACAAATACAGGTATTTCTTTAGGAAATCCGTAATTTTCTATTATATAGAAGTTTTCCTTCTGGATCCATTCCATTTCAGTTTTTGGAATTTGTACGTAAATAATTTTATAACCGTATAAATCAATATTTTTTTGAAAGGTTAGTAAGCTAGTTCTATCAATATTATTGCTTTCCTTCATATTTATTAATATTTTATCCATCCATTTTTCATAGTACCAGTAACTTCTCTTCTCTCTATGGATATACATGGCACCTTTTGGCAGAAAGTAAGTTTTTTTAGTCTTTGATTTCGTGAAACGGTATTTTTCACCCTTCCAAAATAAGCTTATGTATGCTAATGCAATAGAAAGTACAACGCCAATCACAATATCTACCATTAGCTCTGTCATTTGAAGTGAAAACAATTCTTGAAACCTACTCGGAACGTACCGTTTAATAATTGGTATTTGTAAAACACCCACTCCTACATATAAGCTTGAAAGAAAAAATACAATAACGCCATCTACTATTCCTTTACCAAGAGTATAAGGGCTACTCTTTCGGTAAAATTGATTTTTAGAAGTTCTTAATAAAAGGGCGGCGATTAATAAAATAACCGATTCCCCAAACTGAAATCCTTTCGAAAAGCTAAATATTACGCCAATAAGTAAAATGATACTAGTAGCGTAATATGCTCTCTTTACTTGGTCATACAACGAACGTGCTAATACAAGTAATAAAATCCCTATTATAATAGAAACTTGCTGGGAGACTTGCATCACTTGCAAGGATAGAAACTGATCTGCCCATTTTAACCGATGAACGATGGCAGGTGCTACCGGAAAGACAAGGAGAAGCATTCCTACTATTAAAACGAAAACAACAGATATACGGTACGCGCTTTTTTCAAAGCTTTCTTTACTAGGAATAAATAGACCCCATCGTTTTTCCTTTTGCATAAAGTAGCCTAATATAATAGAACTAAAGATAAACGGAAGAAAGTAATATACTATTCGATACAATAAAAGTAATGCAACCGTACGTTCTTCCGTAACCCCAAAATGGGATAACCCTACTAACATGACAAAATCAAAGGCACCTAGACCTCCTGGCACCGTACTAATTACACCAACTGTTGCTGCTAATATGAATAAAAGTAGTAATATACTTATATTCATATTGATATGTAATGAATACGCTACTAGAGTAAAGAGAATTGCAGCTACTATCCATTCTAATAACGAAACGGTAATTAATTTTATTTGTGTGCGGAAATGGACCTTTTTTGTCCAAATACTTCCAATCAATAGCAGCGGTGCAAAGATACACATTAAGGAAAGGGGTATTTTTAAAACCGGATATGTCTCTAACATAAACGGTTTTTTCCACTCCGTAACTAGGACAAAATACGCTAATAAAGATAACCCAGTTAACATAAACGGAAGAATTACAGTTGCCCACTTTAATAGTTGCGATAACTTATCTACTCGCTCTCGATAAAAAAATGTACGTAATCCTACCCCAGCAAATCCACCAAAGCCAAAAAAATTTGCATATGAATTAAAAGCAAATGATTTTATAAGGTAATGTTTTGGTTTTATATTTAATTCTCTTACTATAATCACATCATAAAATATCATTGTACATACAGCTAAAATACCGAAAAGCACAAGACACAAAAAGGAGAATAAACCTATCTCCTGTATTTTATAAATGGCAAGTTCAAAGTCAATTTTTGAAAAAAGCCTTTTTGCCTCCATATAAACAAATAATAGCACTGTAATTGGAAAAAACACTTTCCAAACTTTATAAATATATGTGTTTTTTAGAACATTCATAATTTTTCTTCCTCTAAAGGTTGTTTTGTTTCAAAAGTACCATATAAAAGGAAATGTGACTATTGTTTTTTTATCTTCACTAATGCCTACCCTTAAACATATACATAATATCGGAAGGAGTGAAAGGAATGGAGCAAAAGGATAAGAAGGAGCTACAAGCTAAAAAACAAGGAGAACCTGTTATTAGAGACATATTAAAAAGTATGGACGATTTTTTTACACATTCACCTCTAAAAAATATTGTGAAACAAATGGATGAATTTTTTACAAATGCTTTGCAAGAAAATACACTATCAATAGAAACTACAGAAACAGATAATGAATTTCTTATATTTTGTAAGCTTCCTGGGGTAAAGAAAGATCAAATAACGATTGAAACATTTGATAAATATGTCACAATAACTGTAAAACATGAAGAAATTAGTGAAATGAAAAAAGACCATCACCTTTTAAATAAAAGCATTTCATACAAACATGCATCTAGAACTATTCCCGTTCCCCCATATGTAAAAACACATCAATTAAAAGCAAACTATCAAGATGGTTTACTTAAAATAATCATACCTAAAAAACAAAGAAGGAAATACGAAATTGAAGGATAAGGATGTAACGATGGTTCCCCATCATTTACATCCTTTTTTAATTCATTAGTTTTTATGATTATGTGTACCGTATTTTGGGTTTTCTTCGGGCGTTGGGTCATTTTGTATACTTGTTAACTCTTTACCCATCTCTGTTTGGTGTTTATTATATGGATATTTATTTTTTCGTTCTCGATTATCATTTTTATTAGTCATTTTCTAACCTCCTTTTTTATAATCATTATATTTTTCTTACTTTCCATTAATATTAGTATAGAAATTTTTTACTTCTTACCCTTTATTTATTATTTTCTTTTTACATAGGAACTATAAAAAATACTTACGTTAATAACGTGTAGAAAAATTTCTGTGGAGGTGGAATTCGTTGAAGAAAGAAAAAGGAAAGCGACTCTATGTGGAACCTTCTAGTTCCCCATCCATTACAATTAAAACGAACCTTGATGATAGTACAGGGATTCAAGATAATCCTTATTACACATCATCTATGAATCATGAGGAAGCTGAAAAGTTTGAAGAGTACTTTTTTGAAGATAAAAGAAAAGGTGAATATCATGAATAAACCTTTAGCTTACTTAAGAGAAGTATTAAGTAATTATACGAATGAAGGTCAACATTACCCGTCTCAGTTATTAAGTAAAATTGCAAACAATCACTATAACACGGAACGGGATTTTGTATTAGACTTATCCGAACAAGAAATACAATATTTAAATTCAATCTTACCAAATGAACTATCTAACGCGATGGAAAGCGAAGACTTCCCCCGTGTACAACAACTAAATGAAGTTTATGAACTTTTATTTTAGTTAAGGTAGAAACTCTTAAAGCGATATGCAAGAAAAGCAGCTAAGGTACAGATACTAACTTTCAATGTACAGAACCGAGAGTGGAACGGAGCGGAAGACACTTGACTCCAGCGGGATGTAGAGGGAAGGTCGAGACCCCACAGGCGAAGCCGAGGAGGCTCGACTCCACGAAAAGCGTAAGCGCATCGATCTGGCCCGTACAAACTGGAGCAGTCCGGTAGGAGATAAAGGAAACACAACGAAACGTTAGTTGAGTTGATGTTGACTTATCGTACGGACGGACTGGGAAGTTTGATAGGGCCAATGCGCTGGAGCTAGACATCTCCCCGCGGAAAGCAAGTGTCTGCAGCGAAGTGAAACGGATTAACTTAAGCCGTATAACAACATTCAATGTTGTATAAAAGATATTTTCAGAGTAGACCTAAGAAATTAAAAAATGAAGATGCAAAATCTGCATCTTCTTTACGCTTTAAATGTACTTGTAATTCCTTTAATTAAACCATTCAACTGATTAACAGTATTCATCATCTGTCCCGCAGTATCCATCATTTTTTTCATATCTAAACTTCCATCTTGCCCTTTAAATTGATTTAAAAAAGTGGAAAATTGCTTTTGTTGTTGTTGAAACTGTTGTTGCGTTTGAATCGGATACGGATTCATAAAGCCGAAAGAATTAGCTCCCCAATTTTGTTGGTCCACTTGCCCTGATTGCATAGAATATGGCCCGGCAAAAGGTGAGTCCGTATATTGTTGTCCTTGAGACTGAAATGGAAATGACATTTGATTAAACATCCCCCACCCACCACTGCTTTGCGGATTAAATGGAGTAAACATCTGTGGATTATTAGGAACATACTGATTCCAATCGTTCATCCACCCCATCTGCCGATTGTACGCATATAAATGTCTAGGTGTTCTCCTATAGTGTCCCCTAAACATTTTTACACCTCCTCAATATATCTCTATCTATATTCAACTTATGACAAATACCCAAAAAGGTGCAGTCTCCAACAACTCCAAGTTTGTCCTAATTTGTCGCAATTTAACTCCATTTTTCATCTATTTCCTATATTCTTCTCATGTTATGATAAAAGTAACATAGGAATGGGAGGGGTACGATGGTATTAGAAGACTTAAGAAAACGTTTTATGAATGGTAAGAGTTATGAACCTATGAATGTGAATGAGTTGCTCGATTATGCACGACAGCTTTATTTAAAAAATGAATTAACCATTACTCAATACCGTAAAGTCATCAAAGAACTTGAAAATAAAGGTGCCTATTTTCCGACTATTGAAGCGGAAGTTGAAATTTCTTAAATCTTCTTTCCATTATTGCCAATTTCTTATCAAAATGAAAAAGGTGTATGTCGAGAACAATAAAAGAGTATTAATCCTTTAAGGAGGTATTCTTTTGAGTAGAGGAAAAGCATACAATCATAAGAAAAAAGGACATGCATCTTTGTCTAGCGCACAACCTGCTGAGAAAAAGGTTTTTGAAAAAGTAGAATATGCAATTGAGCCAGTAGCTAGTGAAGGTGATAGACCTGTTACAGTTAAAGTTGAAAAAGAAAGATAATTTATCGTTTTCTTCGTAATACTTTGTAAAAAATGGGAAAAGACTATTTTGTCTCTTCCCATTTTTTTATAATATCTTCTAAAATGTACGTTATGGATTGGCACATATCAAAAAAACGCTTTTTGCTAGTATTTTTAAAAAAACATTGAACAGCAATTAAATTTATATTTTCTGCAGTTGCATCAATTTGATTAGCATGTATATATTTTGGACCATTTTCTATAATCCATTTTTTCGTTTCTCTCACCCATTCTTCTGTACAGGAGTGAATACGATCCGCTTCTGGTTTAACAGTTGTAAAAAAATCATATTCCTCTTCTCTTTCTCTTGTCTTCCAAAACTGTTGTTGCATTCCGTCCACATCTTTTAATAGTTGTTGTGAAAGGGCCTTTGCATTAACTAACTCTGGCATGTTTTCTCACCTCATTACAACATAATAACATAAATCTTATATTATGTTGAAAGAAGCGTCTCTCTAAATTGATAAGTCTTTCGCGATTTATTTGTCTCGTGCTTCAATACTCGTTCTATTTCATCTAATGTACAATGTAATCGACTTATTTGATCTCTCATAACTGCTTCCATTTCTTCCCTTTCTGTATCGGTAGCTGTTTTTTTTACGAATTCTATATGTTCTATATCATGTAATAACTTGTCCAATACTTTTATAGATTCTTCTTTTGAAACTAATTTTGTCATCGTACTTCCCTCCAAAATAAATGTTTATATATACATTCAACGAATAAAAATGTTCCCCTTCACACTTGACAAAACTAGAATTAATTCGGCAAAGAAAATCCTTTTTTGCGCGTTTTCCATCATTTTTCGCATCATATAAAAAATATTTAAGTACATTCTAAGTAATGGAGGTGTTAACAAATGTCAAAAACAAAAAACAATAAACAAAAAAATGGGAAACAACGTAAACAGGAAAATCCTCCTGAGCAGTTAGATAAAAAATTAGGCGGGCCTAACCGTCCAGCAGAGTAACTTAATGAAAAAAAGGCGTTCTCTCGTTGATTGGAGAACGCTTACTTTTTTTACATAAATATACTTATTATTTCATAATAACTACTTTGAAAATGACTAGTTGTTCATATTCATATTTAAACCACGGCAAATGGATTGGTTTTAGTTTTACAAATAAAGTAGCCGTCTAATTACTCCTTCTTTAATACCCAATGGTTAAGTGCAATAAGACCATGCATTTGATGCTGTTTATGAAGGAACCACTTTGTTATCTCGTTAATTTCCTCTTTTGAGATTCCTCTCCCCCACTTTTTTACTTTCTTTTCGTTTTTACATAGCCAATCTTCATCTATTAGCTTTTCGTGTTGAATGATTGGGTAACATGATCTTAAAAATGGAGTCTCCCTTGTAAAACGTGGATGAATAAATTTTTCATAATCATACCTAGAACCTGTATGTTCGTTTTTTTTTGAAAAATGATAAAAAGAGTGATAATGTTCTTCTGAAAATAAAATAGCTGCAAGGCGCTTTCCTAGATTTATCCGATTATCTATTTTCTCAAAACCATGCACAGACGATCCGTATAATTTCCCTTGTAATGTTGGGAAGATAACACAACTAAAATGTCCAAGCTCTTGTAGTTTGTAAGGAAGTGATTTAAAGACTTTTTTGTGAAATACTTTATTTTCGATAACTGGTTGTTGAATCATATTTTGTTCATTAATAATAAGTGAATACATTATTCGTTCATAATCTCTATATTCCCAAAACATATTCCATTCATATTCCATGAAAACAGATACATTAAAGGCTTTTAATAAGTGAAACATTGGCTTATTTAACTTTTTGGAAAGTTCGTAAATTAATAGTTGTGGATATGCATCTTGAAAGATGATCCAATTTGCTCTTTCAAACGTTAAAAAGAACAATCTCCTTACCTCAAGTTCTAATGCAAGTACATACCATTTATTCCATAAATCAGTCATATTCCATCCTGCATTCCTTGAGACCATACTTGCTAAAAATGCCCATTTAATTTCCTTGTTATTTTCATAAAACATTGCGTAAGCATTTGTCCTAGCCACATTATCGACATTATATTTTACTGTATTTTTTCTTATTTCAATGATAAACTTATTGTCTTGATAGGAGTATTTTTTTAAGCTACGTCTTTTTAAAATTGGTTGATATTGGGAAGAGCGTCTCTTAAACAACACTTCATCCTCCTTGGAAGAAGAAAAATAATAATAGATTTAACGGTTAGGTTTTGCTAATAGGGGGAATTTTATGAATATAAGATATCCAAGTGGTAAGGTATATAATGGAAATGGAAATAATAAAAATAAACGTAATACAAAATTAAGTTCAATACAATATGGAAATCGCGGAATGACGTTGGAAGAAGATTTAGATATTACAAATAAATTTTACTTACAAGAAAATATAGCTGTTATACATAAAAAACCTACACCTATACAAATCGTATCAGTAGATTATCCACAGCGAAGCGCAGCAGTTATTAAAGAAGCTTACTTTAAAATAGCATCTACAACTGACTATAACGGTGTTTATCGTGGGAAATATATTGACTTTGAAGCTAAAGAGACGAAAAACAAAACTTCTTTCCCACTATCTAACTTTCATGACCACCAGATTAAACATATGAGACAAGTTGTGAAACAAAATGGGATTTGTTTCGTCATATTAATGTTCACTCTTTTACAGGAGGTATACTTATTACCAGCTGAAAAGTTATTTGAATACTGGGACAGAAAAAACAACGGTGGAAGGAAATCTATAACGAGGGAAGAGATTATGGAACATGGATATGAAATTCCTATCGGTTACCAACCTCGAATTGATTACATTAAACATGTAGACGAACACTTTTGTTGATTGTCTACTTATCGAGGAGAAAGGCAGGTTATACTATGAGCGAACAATATAAATCAAGAGAACAACGTAGAAAAGCTTTAGAAGAAAAGAAAAACAAAAAAAATGGTAAAAAAAGCGCTAAAGGTTTAGTTAAAAAGACATTTTTAGCACTTGTTTTAGTAGGTCTAATCGGATTGTTAATCGGAATTGGTACTTTTGCTTATTTCGTTAAAGATACTCCTCCACTAGACGAGACGTTATTAAAAGTTCCCGTTCCATCCAAAGTAATGGATAAAAACGGTGAACTAGCTGCTGAAATTGGTGGTAATGAAGCTCGTGATTACGTAAATTATGATGATATACCCCAGCTTGTTATTGACGCATTTTTAGCGACAGAGGATGTTCGGTTCTTTGAACATAACGGTATTGACTACCGTCGTTTAGGCGGTGCAGTATTAGCGAACGTATCTAGAGGTTTTGGAGCTGAAGGTGGTAGTACCATTACACAACAGCTCGTAAAACTAAGTTTCTTAACAGAAGAGAAAAAACTTTCTCGTAAAGCGCAAGAAGCATACTTAGCTTATCAATTAGAAAGTAGATTTACTAAAGAAGAAATTTTAGAAATGTATTTAAACCGAATTTACTTCTCTAATCGCGCTTACGGAATTGCAAGGGCAGCACAAAATTATTATGGTAAAAAACTTGATGAATTAGAATTACATGAAGTGGCAACGTTAGCTGGTTTACCGCAAAGTCCTAACAACTATAATCCAGTTAAGTATCCAGAAAATGCGGAAAGACGAAGAAATATCGTTCTAACATTAATGGTTAAACACGGAAAGATTACGGAAGCGGAAGCAGATGAAGCTAGAGCAGTAGAGATCACTTCTACTTTAGTTGACGGAACTAATGCTCCCACATTCTCAAATCGTTACAACGCATTCGTAGACCAAGTTGTCGAGGAATTACAAGAAAAACTTGGTGAGAATATAGATCCAAGATCTGATGGATTGGTTATTCATACAACACTTGATACGAAGGCGCAAGAACAAGTGGAATTCTTACTTTCTGATGAAGGTCCTGTTCCTCATGTTGATAACGAAGATTATCAATCAGGAATTGCTTTAGTTGATACGAAAACTGGCCAAATACGCGCACTTGGTGGTGGTCGTAATTATGTGAAAACTGGTTATAACTACGCTACTGATACGAGAGTACAACCAGGTTCTGCAATAAAACCAATACTAGACTTCGGTCCTGCAGTAGAGTATTTAAACTGGTCAACATATCATCAAATAAAAGATGAGCCTTATACGTATTCTGATGCAAATAAAACGCCAATCCAAAACTGGGATCGTAAACATGAAGGTTGGTTGACAATGCGTCAAGCACTAGCTAGATCTCGTAATATTCCGGCATTAAAGGCGTTCCAAGAAGTAGGAAGTGAACGAGCACGAGAATTCGCTGTGAACTTAGGTATTCCATTAGAAGAAACGATACATGAATCATATTCAATCGGTGGATTTAAAACAGGTGTATCCCCCCTTCAATTAGCTGGTGCATACGCAGCCTTTGGAAATGAAGGTATTTACACCGAACCATATGCAGTATCGAAAGTACAATTTCCTGACGGTACTTCCGTTAATTTAGCAAATGAATCAAAAGTCGGAATGAAAGATTCTACTGCTTTCATGATTAGTGATGTATTAAAAACTGCAATGACCTCAGGCGGAACAGGTAGACTAGCTCAAGTTCCTGGCTTACACATTGCAGGGAAAACTGGAACAACTAACTTTGACCAAAATGATTTAGCAACATACAACGTCCCTTCCGGCGCTGCTCCTAGTACATGGTTCGCTGGTTATACACCTACGTATTCTATAGCGGTATGGAATGGTTTTTCCAAAATGGGAGAAGGTAATTTTTTACGTTCTCCAACACAAGGGTTTCAAGATCAATATTACTCAAGAATGCTATTTAAGGAGCTTTTACAGCATGTTGCTACAACAGATGAGGACAAAGTAGATTTCCGCGTTCCAAATAGTGTAGTCCGAGTTGGTGTGGAGTCTGGGACTAACCCTCCCCTTCTAGCTAGTGAATTTACACCGAAGGATAAAATTATTTACGAGTATTTTGTAAAAGGTACAGAACCAACTACCGTATCTAAAGAATTTGACAAAGTCGATAACCCGAAAAATGTCACGGCAGTTTATGAAGAAGAGGCAAATCAAATCGTCATTAATTGGGATTATAACGATGATCGCTTAGCTGATATTAGCTTTGAATTAACAGCACAAAGAGATAATGGTGATGCGCAAGTGTTAACTGTTACAAAAGACTTAACATTTACAATAGATAATCCTGAGCCTGGTTCCACTTATACTATATCTATTACTGCTATATCAGATGAGAATGAACAAAATAGAAGTGAGACTGTTACAAAATCTGTTCAAATTCCTATAATACAAGAAGAAGAGGAAGAAGAATTAGAAGAGATCATTCCAATTCCTGAGCCGCCTGTTGATGAGGAGGATGATGGTGAGGAAGATGGTAACAGACCACCAACTGAAGGAATTAACCCACCTCCACGTGATGATGAAGAAGAGGAAGACGTCGAGGAAGATGTAGAAACTGAATAATTAAAAATGAGAATGTAAAGAGCCAAAATCAAGTTGATTTTGGCTCTTTTACTTTTTCTAATTGTCTTTTCTTATAATATAACTTCTCTAATTCCGTATACAATTCAGAAAGCTGAATCCATGCGTGGTATTTTTTATAATGAGCAATAATATATTCTAATCTTTCCGAACTATTAATTGGTTGCCATTTAAAAAGACTAATGGAATCGCCAAGGACGTGAAGGTCAAGGATTACCTCATCATTTATCCAAAACAGTACTTCCGTAAAATGGGCAATAAATTTCCGCATTACGTTACTAATATATTCCCCATTTTTCTCTTTGAATAACGTTTGAACTTTTCTTTTCTCTACCTTCCATTCCTCGAACAGCTTTATTAGCCATTCACTATTAATATTTGATTGTTGTTTAGTTATATTGAAATAAAATGATGGCAAATCTATAAATAAACCGTTCCATTGTTCTGATGTCGTTATTGTGTCCCCTGTTTTATAAAAAGGTTCGCGTTGAAAAGAAGTAGGTACTGTTATATCCATTTATGCGCTTTTCCCCTTCATACGCTTCTTTCCTTCTCGACATAAATCTAATAATGGGCATTTATCACATTGTGGAGATTGTGCTTTACAATGATAGCGGCCAAAGAAAATCATACGATGATGAGTATCTGACCACTCTTCTCGTGGTACTTTTCTCATTAAAGTCTCTTCTACTTCTAGTACGTTATCTTTCCAACGACAAATGCCTAGTCGTTTACTAATTCTCTCTACATGAGTATCTACAGCAATAGCAGGTATTCCAAAAGCAACAGATACGACTACATTTGCTGTTTTTCTTCCTACACCAGGTAATTTCATTAGTTCATCTCGTTCATTTGGTACTTGTCCATTATAGTCATCTAATAATAGTTGGCATAGTTTTTGAATGTTTTTCGCTTTATTTCGATAAAGGCCAATAGAGCGTATATCATCTTGTAATTCTTCTAATGAAACTGCCAAATAGTCTTCAGGTGTTTCATATTTTTGGAATAATTCTTTCGTTACTTTATTAACTAATACATCTGTACATTGTGCAGATAATAGAACAGCAATTACTAGTTCAAAAGGGTTTTTATGAACTAATTCACAATGCGCTTCTGGAAACATGTCCTCAAAAGTATCTAAACAATGTCTAACTTGTTTTAAATTTAACATAATAATTACACCTCAAAACTACTTTAATCGAGCCAGTTATAAAAAGGGACTGTATTAGTTTGTTCCTTTTCATGTCCAACTGCCGTTTTCTTTTGTTGTAATTGGTATTTTCGAAATTTCTTACTGTACTCTTTTGCTTGATCAACCGTTTTTATACCATTCTTTTTCCACTCAAATAAAATTCGATCGATATAACGGAAATTTAGCTTTCCACTTAAAACCGCTTCTCGCAATGCTGCTTTAATAACGGAAGTATCGTGTTCATCTTGATCAATCCACAACGATAACGATTCACATTCAAATGGTGAAAGTGGCCTAGCAAACTCTTTTTCAAAAATAGTGTATAGACTTACCTCTTCCTCTTCGGTATGTTGAATTTTTTCAATTTGCTTTCTTTCCATCATGTATTGAATCATTTTTTCCCATAGCGGTTGTAACGAATATCTCTCATATTTTATATTTAACTCATCCATCTCATCTGAAATAGTTAAATATCCTTTTTTCAATAAATGACGAATGGTTTCCATGCAATCGGATGGAGAAATTGTCATTAAGTCGGCAATTTCCATTGGAGTTGGGAAAGTTTTACCACTTTCTAAAAAGGAGTGTATGTGTAATAGCAGGATAAATTCTGTTTCGTTTAATCCTAGTTTCGTATAGTTAGATAATAAAAATTTTGGAATCGATAAGTTCCCTTCTTCTAGGAACTGAATAAAATCATCTTTTATCATGTGACAAAACACCTCTACCTTAGTATAACAAATAAAGAGGAAAGCTTCTAAGGAAATATTAGTATACTAGCATTAAGTAAAAATAATGAAAACTAAGAAACGACCACTAAGCAATGTATAGTGGTCGTTTTTCCTTATATATTATGGATATAGACGATTTAACAATCTTGGGAACGGAATTGCTTCCCTAACGTGTTCAATACCACTAATCCATGCTATCGTACGTTCTAGACCTAGACCGAAGCCAGAGTGAGGTACGGAACCGTATTTACTCAATTGTAAATACCAGTCATATGCTGCTGGATCTAAATCATGCTCTTCCATACGTTGTTTCATTAACTCGTAATCGTGAATTCTTTCAGAACCTCCGATAATTTCTCCATATCCTTCAGGAGCAATTAAATCCGCACATAAGACAACATCTTCACGTTCTGGATGTGGTTGCATATAAAACGGTTTTAATGCAGTTGGATAATGAATGATGAAAACCGGTTTATCAAATGATTCTGCAATAGCCGTTTCATGAGGAGCACCAAAATCATCACCCCATTGAATATCATCGAAACCTTTCTCGTGCAATAATTTAATTGCGTCATCATATGTAATTCTAGGAAATGGAGCTTGTACTTGTTCAAGTTTTGAAGTATCTCTTCCAAGTACACCTAACTCTAATTTGCAATTTTTTAACACGGATTGTACAAGATATGAAACGTACTCTTCTTGCACCTTTAAACTTTCTTCATGTGTATAAAATGCCATTTCTGGTTCAATCATCCAAAATTCAATTAAATGACGTCGAGTTTTAGACTTTTCTGCACGGAAAGTTGGTCCGAATGAAAATACTTTACCTAACGCCATAGCTGCAGCTTCCATGTATAACTGGCCACTTTGAGATAAATAAGCATCTTCATCAAAATATTTTGTATTAAAAAGTTCAGTTGTTCCTTCTGGTGCACTTCCAGTTAAAATTGGTGGATCAACTTTTGTGAAACCATTTTGATTATAATATTCGTATGTTGCACGTATAACTTCGTTACGGATTTTCATAACAGCATGTTGTCTTTTAGAACGGAGCCATAAATGACGGTTGTCCATTAAAAATTCAGTGCCATGATTTTTTGGTGTAATTGGATAGTCAACTGCCTCATGTATTACTTCCATATTCGTAACAAGAAGCTCGTAACCTAAAGGTGAACGCTCATCGACTTTTATCATCCCTGTAACATATAAAGAAGATTCTTGTGTTATACTTTTAGCCTTTTGGAATACTTCCTCGTTAACTTCTGCTTTTACAACTACTCCTTGAATAAAACCTGTTCCGTCACGTAATTGTAAAAATGCAATTTTACCACTAGAACGTTTATTTGCAATCCATGCACCGATGGTTACTTCTTGATCTACATACTTATGTACTTCTGCAATAGTAGTTTTCACTATATATTTCCCTCCGACAAATTATTACTTTTGCGTATACAGTCTATTATACAAGTGACTTAAATTCGACGCAATGCAAGAATATACACTAAAGTATTTCCTAACTAATTGTCAATAATATTTTAAGTATTTATACTGTAAACGCGTCTAAGTTGTTAGTCCAACTAACAATCAGTGGAGATTAACCCCACTGATTGGTTAGATTTTATTTTGTTACTTTGTTCATATACTTCGCTATACGATCTACTGCATTTTCTAGCTGCACAAGTGATGTTGCATAGGATAAACGAACATAATTAGGTGCACCAAAGCCTGAACCAGGAACGAGTGCTACCTTTTCTTCATCTAATAACACTTTTACAAATGAATCCACATCTTCCAAACCAGCTAGTTTAGCTGCTTCTGATACATTTGGGAATAAGTAGAAAGCTCCTTGAGGCTTAATACAAGAAAAGCCAGGAATATTATTTAATTTTTCAAATATAACATTTAGTCTTTCCTCGAACGCTGCTCTCATTGTTTCAACATCATCTTGAGGACCAGCATAAGCAGCTATCGTAGCATATTGTGCAATCGAAGTAGGGTTTGACGTACTGTGACTTGCTAAGTTTGTCATTGCTTTTATTATTGTTTCGTTTCCTACAGCATAACCGATTCTCCAACCTGTCATGGAATGAGATTTAGATACCCCATTAATAATAATCGTTAAGTCTTTTAATTCTGGAGATAATTGTGCAATAGAAATATGTTTATTTCCATCATATAAAAGCTTTTCATAAATTTCGTCAGAAACAATTAAAACATTATGCTCTTTACAAACTTCTCCAAGTTCAACTAGTTCTTGTTCTGTATATACCATTCCAGTGGGGTTGCTTGGAGAATTAATAATAACTGCTCGTGTTTTCGCTGTTATCTTTTCTTTTAGTTGTGCTGCTGTTATTTTAAAGTTATTCTCTTCTTTTCCTTCCACATAAACTGGAACACCGTCTGCAAGTTTAACTTGTTCAGGATAACTTACCCAATACGGTGTAGGAATGATTACTTCATCACCTTCGTCTAAAATAACTTGAAATAATAAATAAAGTGCGTGTTTAGCACCTGAGCAAACGACAATTTCTGAAGGCTTATATTCAATATTGTTATCTACCTTTAATTTATTTGCAATTTCATTTTTTAAGGCTGGAAGTCCTCCAGATGGTGTATATTTCGTAAAGCCTTTATCCATTGCATCCTTTGCAGCATTTAAAATATGATCTGGTGTGTTGAAATCAGGTTCTCCTGCTCCTAAACCAATCACATCATGACCGGCATCTTTTAGAGCTTTTGCTTTAGCTGTTATTTCTAACGTTGTCGACGGAGTTAATGTCATTACTCTTTTAGCAAGTTTCATTTTAATATCCTCCTATAGCCATATCCTAAAAATGTTTCCCCAATATTAAAAGGTAATTCTTTGAAAAAATTCTCCTTTTTCAAATGTTATATAATATAAATTATAACGATTTGCTGCATCAGTGAATTTTATTTCCCATAGTGGTAAATTATTTTCCATAGCGAGTGAAATGGAATGAATTTTTTGCGGATTTCTATCTGTTTGCAAATAATTTAACACTTCTTCTCGTGGAATGCCGTCAGAGGAATTTTTAGTTTCTACTATTTTTTCTTCTTCATCAATCCAAATAACTATTGTTTCATCAGAAGCTGTTAATCCTTGCACAATCATATAAAAGGTAGTTCCCCTATAAATATCAATTTGCTCCACTTTTGTTATGTCACTTAATTCATATGCTAACTGCGTTGCCCTGCGTTCATCTTGTTTTAATGAAGAAGTTGCAGATTGATACGTAGAGATTGATTGCCATAAAACAATGCCAATGCCTATTACTAAAATTGAAATAATCCATTTTTTCATGTAGTTATCACTCTTTATGTACGATAAATGGTAAAGATAGCTTTATCTTTTTCATTTTTATCTAATGCAAGACCAAACATTAGGTTTTCTCTCTTCAGCGTTCTATTTAAGGCATCTACAATCTTATATAGATCATTAGAATTCTCTACTTTAACTGAGGAGAGAACTTCAATTTTACTTTCCATTAAAAAATCCCCTGCCTTTAAAAGCAATTTTTGTTATTCATAAGAGTAGCTCTTCTCGGCAAAAATAACATTACTGAAACATCAATAGCAACCCAAAATCATTATACCGCTAACATTCCATTTCGTACAACAGTTTATAGCCCAATCAAAATCTTTCCTAACCCCACACCTTTTACGGCTCACTCAAAAGAGAGGGCCTTTCTTTTATATCGGTTGATTACAAGCAAAAGGGTTCATTAACGACTTTTAGATAACATATTGGTACTTCTTATAGGTATTGTAAACACTTGATAATTAGTTTTTGTAAGTTTAACGGTAACATTACCAACTTGTTTTGTTTGATAAATGTCAATCCATGTGTCTTGCAAACGTTCTAATACTCCTGTATCTGGACTTGTCGAACCCTTTTTAAAAATGATTGCAACTTGGGGATCTGTTTCTTTTAAAAACTTCCCATGCGTGCCTTGTTCGCTACCAAAATCTCCAACCTTTAAGACATGTACATTTTTTAATGCATATTTTTTTAAAAGTTGTTGTTCTATTTCTTTATTTGCTGATGTCATGTACAGTAGGTCATTTCTACCAAATTGAAGTAGTAAGTCCATTCCTATATGGTCGCTTATACTATCTGTTAATACAGAAACGGTTACTCCATTAAAAAGCTCCATTTTTTCTTCTTTTTTCCAAAACTGTACTGGTAAAGTCGTATCGTTCCAAGTTCGTTCTAAGCTACTCGGTAAAATAATACTTCCTATCTCAATATTTGTGAATAACCAGCTTGTATTGCCGATATACTCATCTCGGTCACTCGTAATGATAAGAAGATCAATACTTTTCACATTATACGTATCGAGATAATGTTCTAGTTCTTCTTCTGATTTTGCCCCACCTGTGTTTATTAAAATAGAGTTACCTTCACTATCTAATATTAACGTACTTTCTCCATCGACCAAATCAAAAAAAGTAAAAGCAATTTCATCCTCTGATAGCTTTAAATTGATCTTTTCTATGCCAGTTGGTTCATCGTTAATAAGTGAGAAGAAAAGTACACTCACCATCATCCACTTCCACATTCATACTCACCCGTTCTTGAAAAGTCTATCTTTTAATCCGTTGTAGAGTTGAATAAAATGGTTCTTTCCATATGTTCCAATTCGGAAGAGATTTAATAAAGGAATCACCATATTTTTTATGAGCAATTCTCGCATCTAATATAATACAATCTTGCTTTATTTGTTGATGTATAAACGCTTGAATAATGTATTTAAAACGTAATATTGAAAGTGGTAAAGATACTTCTTTAAATGAATTTCCGTCCTGAGCCTCCACATTTTTTATTTTCGCTGCTATAAGAGGTTCATCTAAAGAATGAAATGGAAGCCTCGCTATTACTAACGTCCCTAATTCTTCGTTTTCCATCGAAACTTCTTCAAAGAAGCGATGGCTAACGAGAACGATAACATGTTCAAAATTCAACATGTTTTTCAATATTTTTTGTTTGCTACCACCAATATTACTCTGGCTTATTATGACATACTTTTCTGCTACTGATAAATCTTTAAGTTGCTCGTAAACTTTAACAATCATCTCAACTGATGAAAATGAAGCGATAATTTTCCCACCCTTACTCCCTGTAATTTCTTTTAATTGAAGAGCAATATTTTCAATGAATTCCTCTTCTTTAACTTCCGATATTAAAGGAGTATCTGTTGGAATATGAATAGTAACTTTACTTTTTTCTTCATTTAACATGGAATAAGTGGAAGGATAAAAGTCAGATAATCCTAACTCATTAATGATAAATTGGTAATCGTCTTCCGCTTGTAGAGATTGATCTAGTAAAAGAACACTACTCTTCTTTTGAAACAACTGTACTGCAAGTTTTTCCGATATATCTATTGGCATTCTTCTTATAGAGATTGCATTTTTGGCACCTTTAATATCTGCTTCTAACCATGTTTGGCTCTTATCGTCTTGTTCAAAAACAACTACCTTTAAATCTTTCTGATATTGAACTAGCTCTGTAATTGTTGTTTCATGTTCTTCACTTGCTCTTTCTAATTGGAGAATAAGTTCCGTTATCTTTAAGAGAAGACGATTAACAGCCTCCTGAATTGCGCCCCACCCAGGAGCGGTAGCTAAATCCGCTGGAACTGTGTACGTCGAACGAGTTGAACCACTTTTACCTTTCATTAGGCAATAGTCTCTCATTAATGTAAAAGCTTCATTTAGTTCTTCTTTTGTACTCTCCACTAAGCTATTTTGCTCTAATCTTGATAGGATAAAATGTAAATTCAAATAACTTATATTTATACCGTAATATTTCCTAACGTTTTTAATAAATGAATTTGTTTCGTCAATTACGACATATTCACATTCGAGTAATAATTCCTCTTCTGATTGCAAGCTTTCTATAAAATAAAAATGATCCGTAATAATGATATCTGATTCCGTCATTTTTTTTACAGCCTGCTGAAAATAACAAATCGGTGCTTTACTGTATATTGACTGTTCCCACCGGCAATTTATTGTATCCCATAGTAACCTTCCACCAGATGTTAAAGATAATTCTTCAACGTCACCTGTTTCTGTTTCCGTTAGCCATACTAGTATTTGGGCTTTTGTTAATATAGTATCGTAATTATTATCTTTTGCGTGTAACGAACGTACAAATCGATCAATGTTTAAATAATTACTTTTATCTTTTATGATTGTTGCTAGTAAACGATTATCTTGTTGAAGTAGTAGATGAATATTAGCTTGTATTTGTGGTGTGTTGGCTGTTATAAGTACTTTTTTCTTGTGTTTCTTTACGAAAGACGTAATACCTGCTATATATTTTTGTTTCCACTCTATTGTTTTTGGTATTTCTAAAAGTGCATGTTCTCGATTATGTAATAACATTTCAACTTTGCTTGTAATTTCAGCTTCATTTTTTTCAAGATGCTCATCACTTGAAACAATAGCTTCATCAATTCTTTGTTCTATCTTCTTTAATGCAACTGATTCATAAATGAAAAATAGTTCTTCTGATGGTTCTGAACCATTTTGTTTTTTAAATACATAATATACATCACTTTTTAATAATTTACATAGCTTTCTTATCTTTTTCACCGTTTTCACAGGTAACTTTTCTATTTTTTTTAGTAATTCTAAAAAAATAAATGCCGTTACCTCAGCGTCACTATCTGCTCTATGTGGATTGTCATGAGTAAATGAATAAAAGGTTGCTAAATCTGTTAATTTATAACTACTTTGAGTAGGTAAAAGAATTCTTGACAGCTCTACCGTATCAATTGCTTTCCCTTTAAATGGCTCAAATCCATTCTCTTTTAATTCATATTGTAGAAAGGATAAATCAAATGGGACATTATGGGCAACTAAACTAGCTCCCTCTAACATATCTATAAGCATCGGCGCAATTTGTGAAAATGTTGGCGCATTTTTTACAAGTTCATTTGAAATTCCAGTTAAATGTTCAATAAAAGGGGAAATAGAACAACCAGGGTTAACAAAACTTGCAAATCGTTCTGTAATCTCTCCATTTTCTACAAGGACGGCTCCTACTTGTATTATTTTTTCATTTTTTTTCGGCGAATTCCCTGTTGTTTCCAGGTCTAGCACGACATACCGATGATTCATTGAAAGAACACCTCAAAATCCTAATCTCTATCCTTGTTCGTATTTCCTAAAAGTAACATTTATAGTTTTCCCATCACTTTAGAGAAAAAACCGTACTGAACAACTATTACTACTAGTTTAAAGGTTAAGAAGAAATATTTCTATAACGAAAAATATTTTCTTTTATTCTTAAATAATATTTTTGGCAAATCAGTATAAAAGCGGATGCGGCAAACTAAATCCAATCAACCTGGATTATTTCTGCAGGAGGAATTCAAAATAAAGAGCTCCTAATCTCTTTAAAGAATTAGAAGCTCTTCCAGCATTTATTTATCTAACATTTTGAATTGTGCTTTTACTAAGTTAAAATATATACCTTTATGTTGCATTAATTGTTCATGATTTCCTTGTTCCATAATATTTCCATGATCTAATACAATAATATTGTCTGACTCCCGAATCGTTGATAGTCGATGGGCTATTATAATGGCAGTTCTACCTTTTAATAATTCACGTAGTGCTGCTTGAATTTGTACTTCTGTCTCCGTATCAATACTTGCCGTTGCCTCGTCTAATATAATGATTCGCGGGTCTGCAAGTAAGGCACGCGCAAAGGAAATTAATTGGCGTTCTCCAACTGAAAGAACATTCCCTCTCTCTTCTACTTCTGTATCGTACCCGTTCTTTAATTTAGAAATAAACGTATCCGCGCCAACAGCCTCTGCTGCTGAAATCGCCTCTTCCCTAGATGCATTTGGTCTTCCGAAAAGAATATTATCCATTATTGTTCCAGAGAAGATGAACGTGTCTTGTAGTACGACACTTATTTGTGATCGTAAGCTAGTAACAGATACGTCTCGAATATTATAACCGTCAATTTTAACGACACCATCTGTTGCATCATAGAAACGACTTATTAAATTCGCAATCGTTGTTTTCCCTGAGCCAGTATGACCAACTAAAGCTACTGTTTGCCCCGCTTCCATTTTTAGAGAAATACCGTTTAATGCTTTTCTTTTTTCGTCATAAGAAAATTCAACATTATCAAATTCGATCTCTCCACGAATGTTTTCTAAGTGAACAGCGTCTTCTTTCTCATCTACTATTGGCTTTTCATCAAGGAATTCAAATATACGTTCGGAAGAAGCCATACCAACTAATAATTGATTATACACTTGACCTAGGCGGGAAATTGGTTCCCAAAACATTCCTAAATAAAACGCAAACGATACGAATACACCGACCGTTAATCCACTCGTAGGTGATTGGATTAAATACGCTCCTAGCCATATTAATATGACAGTTCCTACAGCATTTGTCATTTCTACAAAAGGACGAAAAATGGCATTTTGCTTTGTCGCATTTTTCCATGATAAAAAATTCTCCGTGTTTATTCCATCAAAGAAAGACATATTTTCTTTTTCTTGCGTAAACGATTGAGTAACACGTATCCCTTGAATACTTTCATTAAGATGTGAATTTAATTTTGCTTGTTTAATACGAACATCTTGCCATGCTCTTCTAATTTTTCTTCTTAAACTTGTTGAAATGAAGAACATGATCGGTAAAATGATTAAGATCGCTGCCGCTAACTCTGGACTTAAGGCAAACAATATGACCACTATCCCTATTAATAATACAAAATCCATTAATAGATTAATAACACCGTTCGTAAACAATTCTTGTAATGAGTTAATATCATTCATAATTCTAACTAAAATAGAACCAGCTGATCTTTGGTCAAAAAAGCGATGAGATAAGCCTTGAACATGCGTAAATAAGTGTTTACGTATGTCGTATATAACATTTTGGCCTAACATATTCATCCACCTTATTCTTAATACGTTCGCTACGTAGGATAATGCATATAACCCTGCAATAATCGCTACTAAAATGATGATAAGGTCAACATCCTTATTAGCAATGGCATGGTCCATTAAATAAACCCCGATAACAATTGGAACAATCAATCTTACAGCTGTAGAAATTAACATCGTAATAATCGCTAGCGGCAATAAGTTTTTTGCATATGGTGTCATATAAGAAAATAATCTTAACATTTGCTTCCAGTTAAATGGCTTTTCAATTGCTTGATCTGTTGAATAAAAGAACCGCTTTTTTACGTTATCATTCATTTCAATTTTTCTTGTTTCAGTACTCACAACATTTCACCTGCCTCACGATTTACCCTATTTGAGCTTCTAATATTACTTTTTGATCTTTATATTGAATATCATATATTCGTTTGTACGGACCACTTTTTTCAATTAATTGTTCATGTGTCCCTCTCTCTACAACTCTTCCTTCTTCTAATACTAAAATTTCATCAGCATGTTTAAGCGAAGAAATACGATGAGCAATAATGAAGGTCGTTCTTCCATGTAGAGCTGATTTTAATTCCTGTTGAATTTTTGCTTCTGTTTGCATATCTACAGCACTTGTTGCATCATCAAGAACTAGAATACTAGGGTTTAATATTAGGGATCTAGCAATTGCAATCCTTTGCTTCTGACCACCAGATAAACCCATTCCTCTTTCGCCAAGAAGTGTATCGTACCCGTCAGGTAACTCCATAATAAATTCATGTGCTTGAGCCATTTTTGCCGCTTTTACAATCTCATCCATAGTAGCATCTGGTCGACCGTAAGCGATATTGGACTTTATCGTTGAAGAGAACAAGAATGATTCCTGTGGTACAAAGCCTATTTGATTGCGAAGAGAATGCAATGTATAATCTCTCACTTCTCTACCATCAACAGTAATAACTCCTGTTTGCGGCTCATAAAAACGGGTAATTAATTGTGTAATACTTGTTTTTCCAGAGCCAGTTTCACCGATTAAGCCGATTAATTTTCCTGGTGGTGCATCAAAACTAATACTTTCTAAGGCATATTTATCTTCATTTGGATATTTGAAAGTAACATCTTTAAATGTAACATGCCCTTGCATATCCTTAATTTCTATTGCATCAGGTAAATCTGTTATATCTTCATCAGCCTCTAATATTTCTAACAAACGTTCTCCAGACGCTTTTGCCTGTGAAAACTGGTTAATAACAAACCCTAAGTTCGCAATTGGCCACACGATATACCAAACTAAGCTGAAAAACGCAACGAGAGCACCTGGATTTAGTTGTTCTGTAATTACTAAATAACCTCCAAAGCCAAGTAAACCTACTACACATGCATTCCCGATAAATTCCATTAGCGGGAAGTATTTAGCCCATACATTTGAAGTTGTTAAATATTTTTCCCGATAATCACCATTTGAATTGTTGAACTTATTTATTTGATACCCTTCTCTTGATAGTGATTTTACGGTATTAATCCCACTAATATTTTCTTGTACATTTGTATTCAGCTTACCGAAAGATTTCCGTATTCCTCGAAAGGCTGGATGCACTTCTTTATCAAATCGATAGGTGACAAATGCTAAAAATGGCATTGCTGCTAATGTTACTAGTGTTAATGGTATAGAATAATAAAACATAACAGATAAACTTAATCCAACGATTAATACAAATCGGATTAATTCTGCAAACCCGAAAGATAAGAAAAAGCGAAACCCTTCCACATCTGCTGTTAAACGTGACATTAAGTCTCCAGTTTTTGCATTATCGTAATATCTGAAAGGCAAATATTGTAGTTTCTTATACAATTCATTTCTTAATCGATAAACAGATGTAATTCCAAAAAGATCCGCTAAATATTGGTTGAAAAATGTGAATAACCCTTTTAAAGCCATAATAAAAATAAAACCGATAGCTAAATAAGGTACGAAGTGATATTTAGAGTTATAAATAACTTCGTCAATGGTAATTTGTAAAATAATTGGATAAACAACTGTAATTGCTGTTACTAAAATTAAAAATATTAATGATATATAGAATTGTTTTCTATAAGGCCAATAAAATTCTTTTAGCTTTTTAAATGTTTCCATTTTTGTCCCTCCCTTTGCTCCATTTGGAAACGTTGAAATTTAAATAATAGCTTCTATCCTATGGACAGAACTCCCATGTCGTCATTTTTTCACTACCCCTTTTCACTAGCATAGTAATAAATATATCGAGTTTCGAAATATATTTCCACCCTTTTTTTAAAAAATTTAAATATTTTATATTTTTATTATAGACATATGTGAAATATGGCACAGCGGATAGAAGACTGATTTCCTCTCCAACTTTTGTCGTAGTTAATTAATTTTGAATACCAGTAAAATCCAATGATTTATTAAAGCCATAGCTTTCTATGTAAACTAAGCTGATGAATACTTGAATACTGTTTTGTTTTAACGCTCTAAATAAGGGGAATATATGAAATATCGACATTTTCTTCTAAATCTTGACTGTTGGAGTTTTTTCAGTAAATAAGATATAATGAGAAACTTATTATTTGTATTGGAAAGGAGTATGTTATGTTTGATTTAACGAATTACAATTTATGGGCTATTTTAGCTGTGGTAGGTACCGTTATTTTAAAACTTGTCATAATATTAATTGCGTACGGGATCGTAAAGTCGCTCGGTACAAAATTAATAAAATCTTTATTTGAACGAGCAGAAGAACGACAAAACTTGACACGTGGTCGGTCCAAAACGTTAGAAAAATTAGTAATAAATATTTTTACATACACGTTAATGTTCTTTCTGTTTATTTTAGTATTAGAAAATGTATTTAAAGTAGAAGCAACTCCCATTTTAGCGGGTGCAGGTATTGTTGGACTTGCTATCGGTTTTGGTGCACAAGGATTAGTAAGTGACGTTGTAACTGGATTTTTCCTTCTTCTTGAAAAGCAAGTAGATGTCGATGACTATGTTACTACTGCAGGATTTTCGGGAATTGTAGAAGACGTAGGTTTAAGAACGACGAAGATTCGTGATTTTGATGGTACCCTACATTACATTCCAAACCGCGAAATATCAAGTTTAAGTAACCATTCTCGTGGAAATATGCGAGCACTAGTGGATATAAGCATTTCATATGACGATAATATCGATAAAGCGATGATGGTATTACAAAAAGTTTGTGATCGTTTTGCTCAAGAGGAAGAGGCAATTAAGGAAGGTCCGAATGTCGTTGGTGTTCAAAGTCTAGGGGATTCTGACGTTGTGATTCGAATAGTAGCAAAAACGGAAAATATGGAGCAATGGGCGGTTGAACGAAAACTTAGGAAAGCTATGAAAGAAGCATTAGATGCTAATGGGATTGAAATTCCTTTCCCGCATCAAGTTTATATTGAAAAGAAAGCATAAGAAAAAAGTGCCTATCTCATTAGGCACTTTTTTTGTCTTTGTTCCGCATATGCTTTTCGGATTACCCTTGGATTCTGCTTTCTACTTGTTGACATACTTCTTCTGCCGAGAGGCCGCTTGCTTCAATTACTGAACCAGCCGTAACAGCGTTAGAAATGCCCATCACATTGTTATCTATACCTGTTACAACACAACAGTCGCAGCCTTTAGCATCATTCTCATTTTTCAATTGAACAACATCATATCCTCTTTCTTGTAACGCTTCTTGAACTTGTGTTAAAGATTGTTCTACACCGATTTTTGGCATATGTAACACACCTCCCATGAGTATAATTTGTTCTTGATTAAACAAAATTATACGTAGAGAAGTGAGAGGAAATTTTTACGCGGTTCCTTTAAAATTAATATATTTTGTTAATAATGATACTGCAACATCAAGTGCATTTTCATCAGGAGTAAGTTTTGCATGATGTAGGCCATAAGGGGAATTTACACCTAACCAAAACATAAAACCAGGAATATCTTTAATCATATAGCCGAAGTCTTCCCCTGTCATCGCTTCAGAACAATGAATTACATTTACATCCGTTTCAGTTGAAACAAACTTCATAAATTCACTCGTTACTTGTTCTTCATTGTCTACTTGATGGTACATACAACCGTAATCAATTGTTGCTTGGCAGTCATATCCAATTTCAATCCCTTTTACCATTGCTTCAATCCGCGCCTTCACTTTAGACATGG
This sequence comes from Sutcliffiella cohnii, assembly GCF_002250055.1. Taxonomy (NCBI): domain Bacteria; kingdom Bacillati; phylum Bacillota; class Bacilli; order Caryophanales; family Bacillaceae; genus Sutcliffiella; species Sutcliffiella cohnii. The sequence continues at coordinate 2,025,862 of NZ_CP018866.1, read as the reverse complement.
ATTCGACAGAAAGTGTTCGAATTGTTCCTTCTAATCTTGCTCTTTCTGCAATAATATTTTGAACGGTGCCACCTGTAATTTTTCCAATCGTAATCACTGCACTATCAAGCGGGTTAACGTTTCTAGAAACAATAGATTGTAATTGTGTTACTAGCGAACAACTAGCTACTACCATATCGTTTGTCTGATGTGGGAAAGCTGCATGTCCACCTTTTCCTTTTAAATCGATAAATAATTCAGACGTATTCGCAAAAAGAAGTCCAGGTTTTGTTGCAATTGTACCAACTGGGTACTCTGGGGCGATATGAAGAGCAATAATCATATCAGGCTTCCATCGTTTAAACACTTCCGTTTGAATCATTAATTCCGCACCACCAGGACCTTCTTCTGCAGGTTGGAACATAAATAATAAATGATCATTAACTGGATTGGATGAATAATGCGTTAACAAACCTAAGGCAATGGTCATATGAAGATCATGCCCACATGCATGCATCATTCCTTCGTGTGTAGAGCTAAACTCTAATTCTGTTTCTTCTTCAATAGGTAATCCATCAATATCTGTCCGGTACCCTATTGTGTTATCTCCAACTTTTCCTTTGACTCTAACAAAAACACCCGTTCTCCACGTCTCTATTTGTAAATGTTCTTGTGGTAATTTGGAAATATAATTTAATAGGTAACGTTGCGTTTTTACTTCTTCGAAACCTTTTTCGGGAATTTGATGTAACTCTCTCCTAATTTGTAATAAGTGATTCATGTTTGAATAGTTCCTCCCTATAGGAAAAGCGTGGAGATATTAATCCACGCTTTTTACCTTATCCTTATAGTTGACGAAGTTCTTGTTTGATTTCTGTTTTTGACTTTGTTTTTTCATCGATGTCTTTAATTTTTCTTGCTGGAGTTCCAGCAACTACTGTATATGGAGCTACGTCGTCGATAACGATAGCGCCGGCAGCAACAACCGCACCTTTACCTACTGTTACTCCTTCTAATACAACAGCATTTGCACCAATTACTACATCATCTTCAACGATAACCGGTTTTGCAGAAGGTGGTTCAATTACTCCCGCTAAGACTGTACCTGCACCGATGTGGCAATTTTTACCTACTGTAGCACGGCCACCAAGAACGGCATTCATATCAATCATCGTTCCTTCTCCAATTACTGCTCCGATATTGATGGAAGCTCCCATCATAATAACAGCATTGTCACCAATTTCTACTTGGTCACGAATAATTGCACCTGGCTCAATACGAGCTTTAATGCCTTTCATATCTAATAACGGAATCGCTGAGTTGCGACGGTCATTTTCAACAACAAAGTCTTCAACCTTTGCTTCATTTTCTTTTAATGCTGCTTCAATTTCAGCCCACTCACCGAAAACAACACCAGTGTCCCCAGTAATAAACGCCTTAGCAGAAGCACCAAAGTTAATACCTTCTATATCACCTTTGACGTATACTTTCACTGGAGTTGATTTTGTACTATTTTGAATAAAAGAAATAATTTCGTTTGCATCCATCATTTTCATGTATGTATCCTCCTATGTAAGCTATATAATCTTTATTACTTTACTCTATCAAACAACATTTTACGTGACAAGTATTATTATTTACATTTGCATTCCTTTATTTTTTTTCCCAATAAATTGAACTAGGAAAAAACCTACTATAAAGGTAATAGTACTTACTATATTTGTTAACATACTACTAGATAAGCCCGGGAAAACAGCATACGTCGAACCGATAACCAGACCTATTATAGATGCAAAAGTTCCTTTAGGAAATGTGTTTAGTAAAAATTTGATTATTTTACTGCTTATAATAAACCCTACAACTACCCCTAAGCCGAAAGTAATAATAATCGGAAAGTTTAAATGCTCAAGTGCCGTTGTAGCAGTAGCATACGTGCCTAATATAACCAAAACTAGCGAGCCACTTATACCAGGTAATAACATGGCCATACTTGCTAACCATCCTGAAAGGAAAATATATCCAAAAGTTGATATGTTCTCAATTACTAAAATAGCTCCTGCATCTTCCATTCTAAAAAATTCTAATAAAATGACAGGTATCATTGCAATAAATAGAATTAAATAATGCTTTCCACCAAAAGAATTCCTCATATCTGATTCTCGGTATAATAATGGTAAAATTCCTATTATTAAACCTAAAAATAAAAATTGAGTTGGCTGATAATGATATTCTAAAAAATAATTGATAATAGAACTAAATGCTTTCAAAGAGATAACCATACCAATTCCTAATGGAATTAAAAAACTTATATGAGCCTTCCATTCCTTACTAAAAAATCCACTGATCGCATTAATAAGGCGGTCATATATTCCTAAAATAAACGCTAGTGTTCCACTACTAACACCAGGAACGAGTTCGGTAATCCCCATTAACATCCCTCGGAATAAGTTTTTCCATTCTAATTGTTTTAACATGTTTTTTACTCCCTAACATAAAATTGTACAATTCTACTCTATACCAAGTATTTATCATACTATTTTTCATGAAAAAATGCTATCAATCACGAATGCCCTTGTTCTTCTAATACTTTATCTAGTATCTCCATAAATGCTTCCACTTGTTTTAATTGAAAGGATGATTCATATCCAATTAACCACGTATCCCGGTGCATTTCTTCCTTCCAATCACTAAGAGGAATGATGTTAATCTGGTCATACTCTTCTTGTAATGTTATTGAAGGTAAAATCGCGTACCCTACACCGTTTAGTGCCATCTGTTTGCAAGTTTCAATTTGATCAACAACGATTGTCCTTTTCGGTGCTGTTTGAAATTTTCTATGCCACCATACTTGGATTTCTTGGTAATAGGTAGAATCACTTTTAAATTGAATAAATGGGCGATCCGTATTTCTTAAATCTTCAATTTTTTCAATTTCTGTATCTACCAAAAACAATTTATCTGATAATAGATGTTGTTTAACACCTTTCCATTCAGGATTTCCCCTAATAATTCCGATATGCGCTTCATCTTGATAGAGACTTTGAAGTATATCACTGCTCCAACCAGTAATAAGAGATACTTTAGCGTGTGGGTATGTTTGAATAAATCGTTTTAAAACTTTTGGCAACCAATATTGACCTACAATTGTTGCTACAGCAATTTTTAGCGTACCATATACATGTTCCTCTAATGAATAAATTTCTTCTTTTACTTTTGCTTCTTTTTGGATAACATCTTTTGCAAACTCGACAATTTTTTCACCAGCGGGAGTAATTAATAACCCTTTTTGAGTACGATGAAATATTTTTGTATTCCATGCTTTTTCAATCGTTTGAAGTCTTTGGGAAAGTGCTGGTTGAGAAACGAATAATCGTTCTGCTGCTTTTCGCATATTTTTTTCTTTCGCTAACACCGTTAATATATAAAATTCTGAAGTACTCATTTTCCACCTACATATAAGTTTTTCTTATATTATATCTTAATTTTTTTGATATTTCATTATCACTATTATAAAAATACAATAGTTGTAGGAAGGATGGTGAATGATGGACTCTATTCTTTTATTACTGTTCATTGGATTTATTGCTACTTTTATTGGGACGTTAGGTGGCGGCGGAGGGTTAATTAGTTTACCAGCTATGCTTTCTCTTGGTGTACCAATTCATGCAGCAATTGCTGCAAACAAATTTTCTAATACATTTAGTTCGCTTGGTAGCTTCTATACACTATGGAAAAAGAAGGAGGTGAAATTCCTTTTAGCGTGTTCACTTTTACCTTTTACGGTTGCTGGTGGAATAACAGGAGCATATTTGGCCTCACAATTACAAGAAGACACATTGTTAACCATTGCCTTAGTGTTATTAATCTTTTCTACTTTTCTCAATCTGTGGAAGGAATATATAAAGAAATGGAGAAATAGGAGGAAACAGAAGAGTCTTTTTCGCCCCTATTATTTTTTCATAGGCGCTTTCGATGGTTTCTTTGGGCCAGGTCAGGCAATTTTACTTATGCATTCTTTTCTTACTGCTGGATATAGTTATGTTACATCGATTGGACTAGCTAGATTACAAACTTTTGCAAGTTGTATTGTATCCTTTTCTGTTTATGCGTATTTAGGATTTTTTCAGCCTGTAGTTGGAATTCTGCTAGCGATTGGATCATTTTGTGGAGCACAACTAGCAGTTAAACTAGCACCAACATTATCCCATCTCCCTTGGAAAAGCATCTTAACTTTTGTTTCTTTACTTTTGATTATTTACATTTCAGTACAAATCTAGCTCACAAATCTATATTTATATGTAGGAGGTTCTATTATTATAAACTTTAAAAGATTACACCATATTCAATTATGTATTCCAATAGGTGATGAAGATAAAGCTAGAGACTTTTACGGTCGTATTTTACAGTTAAAAGAAAAAGAAAAACCTGAAGCTTTAAAAAAGAATGGCGGATTATGGTTCGATGTTGGTGATATTGAACTTCATTTAGGTGTTGAATCCATTAATTCTAGTCCAAGTAAACGCCATCCTGCTTTTGAAGTAGAAAATATTTTGGAAGTGAAGGAGTACTTGAAAGATAGAGGCGTGAAAATTAAGGAGGAAATTGCAATTCCAAATATTGAACGTTTCACCTTTACTGACCCATTTGGAAATCGTATCGAATTTATGGAAACAACTTAATTTATTTTAACAAAAAGAGAATTTTGAGTAAGACCTAGCCACCGAAGTTAAAGGTAACACAGTTATAATATTCTGATAAACGAAAAAAAGTTGAGGAAGATTCCCCAACTTTTTATTCTTTTTTCGGCAAAAGTATTATTAGGACAAAACTAACAACGGCAAACAAGGAAACTACGAAGTAGACTGTATTTAAAGAGGTTGTTAATCCTTCTTGTAAAACCATTTTCGTTGCGTCTGTTAATTGTTGTCTACTTTGCTCATCCATTAAGGCCGTTGTAGAGTCCACAGTTAGCTGATCTGCCATTCCACTTTCTTGAAAATGCTTTTGTAATTTTGAGTTTAAAATACCACCTAACAGTGCAGCCCCTACTGTACTCCCAAGAGTTCTCATAAACATATTTGCAGCCGTAGCGGCACCTCGCTGTTTCCATTCAACATTACTCTGTATAGAGACAATGAATGCTGTAGTAGAAAATCCCATCCCTACACCAATCATAAACGAACCGAAAGCCGCCCATAACGGCCCATCCTCAGGGTTTAATGTCATGAAAATTATGCTACCAGCTATTAAAGCAATTCCACCAATAATAGATGTAGTCCTAAACCCAACTTTCAATAGTATTCTACCTGCAATAGTAGCCGCAATTGGCCAACCAATCGACATCGTTGTTAGCGTAAAACCAGCAATAATAGGTGGCTTTTCCATAACTCCTTGAACAAACGCAGGAAGAAAACTCGATATTCCAATTAACATCACACCAGTAGTTAAAGATGTGACATTAGCAATTAAAATAGGACGTTCTTTCCATATATTGAATGGCATCATCGGGTCAACAGCTTTCGTTTCTTGGATGATAAACAGCAGAAAAGTAATTGCAAAAATAAATATACACGTTATGATTACCATTGAGTTCCATGCCCAATGTACTCCTCCTTCTACAAGGACGAACATTAGTGAGCTAATCGAGACGAATAATAAAAACGCACCTTTATAATCAATGGATGGTTTCTTTTTTTCTATCCCTTCATGTAAATACAAGGAAATTACTAGTATTGCTAATAATCCTAACGGTACGTTTATCCAAAAAACATAACGCCAACTAACAAATTGAACTAGTAATCCTCCAATCGCTGGTCCAAGAACTGCTGATATTCCCCAAACACTAGATAAATATCCTTGTATTTTAGCCCGTTCTTCTTTCGTATACATGTCCCCTACGATGGTGGATGCAATTGGCATAACAGCTCCCGCTCCGAACCCTTGAATAAAACGGAAAAGTATTAACATTTCAATCGAAACTGCTAGTCCACATAATATAGAACCTACTAAAAAAATAGAAATACCAATAATGATAATTGGTTTCCTACCAAAAATATCGGACAGTTTTCCATATATGAGTACTGTTACAGCATTCATTAATAAATATGATGAAAAAACCCAACTATAAAGAGAAAATCCACCTAAATCTGCTGCAATTGCTGGCATAGCTGTTGATACAATTGTTGCTTCCACTGCAGCCATAAACATCGCTAACATTACAGCAGCTAAGACAAATGGACGGTGTGTTTTTTTCTTCTCACTTTTTAATTTTTTGTCATTTTTCTCAAGTGCTACCCCCATTTTTTCCCTAGCAACCCCTTTTGCTTGTCCACATTTGTTTAGAAAGACATAGCATTTAAAGCTTAACTTATGCTTCTGTCCTTTACTTTTAACCATAATATGTACGTTCCACAACCAATTAATTATTAAAGTATTATTTAGAAAATAATAGTTAAAGAAAACCCGCCAAAGGGCGAGCATCTTTTAGAATAAGTTGTAGAACATAGTTGTAAAACCTGTAAGCGTTTCCTTCATAAAAAAGGGTAACGCAATTATTATTTGTTTAATCGTCGAATATGACTATTTAACCTTTTTAGTATTGATCGTCTAGTTAGGATTCCTTCTAAAACTTGGTCATCATTTACAATACAAATAAAAGGATGATCCACTACTAACTCTAATGCTTTCGTGACTTTATCATTAATATGGAGTTTAGCAATATTGGTAGTCATAACATCTTCCACAACCATTTGATCTAGTCGATCAAATTCAATTCTTTCAAGGCCTAGTATACCATCAAGAATTACTGTACTACTAATCAAACCTTTTAACTTATAAGTTGGATCTAGAACTGGTACTGCTGTGTATCCAGTTTTCGTAAGAACTAATAGAGCGTGCTCTAAATTATTTCCTACTTGAACATGCGCAACTCTTTCTGACGAAACAATTAAATCTTTAATCGTTGTTTCTAAAAACTCACCACTATGGAGACTGATCATACTATTTCTTCCTCTCCGTAAATGTACTCTCTTTTAGTATATGAAGAATTATTCTTCTGACCATTTCCATTGTAGCATATTTTTTATTAAATTTATTTATTTCTACACAATAACATAATGTTTACTTAGTAAACCTGTTAGCGTAGGAGAACGCTGCATACGATTCAGGTTTAATTTTAGCTTCTACCCCCATCGCCTCAATTCTCCCGGTCATTTCTTTAATAAGTTCTTTTGTCATACCATTTGTTCCAATGTCTAAATGTATCTCAAAATGAAAGTCTGCCCCTTCATTTAAAAAAGGTAACAGGAGGTTTTCAATACATAGTAGCCTTTCCTCTGTATATAAAAAGGCAACCTCTTGACTTAATATTGTTTCTAACGATATCTTTTCGCGAATACTTTCTATTTTTCGATTGACCAAGTGAGTTTTTAAAAAACCTATAGCGCCTTTTCCGACACGATGGATATGTATTGCTGTAACAAACTTTGTAACGGTCGCATGTACTTGCGAATCTGTACCGATACTTAAACGGTAACATGCTTTAGGCTCTTTTTTTATAAATTCGATTATTTTGTCGAACATTTGATCGAATGTCAATTCTTTAAATATTGTATTATAAAAAACAAGTGAAGTCTCCAATATAAACCACTTCCCTTTTTCCGGTTCATAATACATATATGATAAAAACATAAAAAGTAGCACCATATCCTCTATGTGCAAAAACAACAGTGTTGGCTCGGGCCAGTTTTCGGGGGTCCTTGACAAAACAATTAAAAAGAAGACCAATACAAATATTGGTCTTCTTTTTTAGTCTTAACCTTTACTTGTTTTAATGTTTCTTTTAATAAAAGAACAATGAGGACAAGTAAAGATAACATTTTGATTTGACTGCGCAGTTAAAACACGCTCCATTGATTCTTGTTTTAAGCATTTTGGACAATGAACATATGGCATCATATCCATATTCACTCCTATCTTAAATGTCTTAAAAACTCTTCCTGTTCTACAAATATATTTTCTTTATCTATCGCTGTTGCGTTAGATAATACAAGCCCAATTTTGGTTGAAAACTGTTTATCATCTACCATCGTAAACGGAACTTTGTTTGCCTTAGCAAGTCGGACATATTTGGATAGATTTTGATAACCTAATTCGCCATCTAAATATAAATGACATTGAGGGTACCTTTTCATTAAATCTTCTAACGGGTAGTACACTTTTTTATTTAACACTTGACCGTTCGTTAACGCAATAATAATTCGTTCCCTCAGTTGCGTTAAATACTCTCTTCTTTCACTTGGCTTTGTTTCTGGATTCCCTTTCATTCCACGATCTAAATAATCATCGATGTTTTTACTCATAGCAAACTCCTTTAATTAATCAAGCAGTTCGAAAATTTCAATCGCGATCATATCGATATTGTCGAACTGATAAGTGCTAGGGGTATCTCCACGATATACCTCTAATTCATATGTATCATTTTTAGGAAAATATTTAACACTACACACCTTTTCACCATTTACTTCAAAAAAGCGTTGTGATGGTTCGTTGTTTTCTGTACCTACTTCTTTTAAATCTTTTAAACGTTTAACTATTCCAACTAATACTGACAACGTTCTCTCACTCCTTTTTAATCCTTCTATCTTTAGCATTCGCATTCTTAATTTCACACATTCTTTTTTGTTCAAAATTAAAAAGTTTTATGTGAAATAAAAAAGACGAAGCTTGTTCCAAATAGTATTGTAACGAAAATTGATATAAAAATCATAAATAAACATCTAAAAGAGGTCTATAAATGAATATACCATTAAATACGCTTTTCCATATGCTCCCCATGAACAGTGGTAAAAAAACATTTTTTATAAATACGAACTATTCTATAAAAAATGAATAATACAACATTTAGCGAGCAACATTACTAACTTTTTTCCAGGCTAACTTTTGTTTACATACAGATGTAGTAATTTCGCTAATAATTACAAAAAGCTAGAGCCAATTTTGGAACTTAGGTACATAATTATAAAGGAATAATAGATGTAACACAATAAATGAAACGAAAACAAGCCCATATTTTTTGGGCTTGTTCACATTATGTTAAAGATTATAATAATATCCAGAAGCAAATAACAATAGAGGCTTGGCAGTGTGATATGGAACATATGTTAAAGACAATACAGATTGAATGGTTGTTCGCTGCTCAAAAGGAGTAATAGTTTTTACAAATTTTATACTCTCTTTTTTAGCAGTCGGTTCACTTAATATAGCCGGCTTTTCATAAACAAAATCGTATTGAGTAATTTTCCATTCATCGTCAATTTTCCTCATCGTAATAGATTCATAATGGTCCTCATATAAACTAAGGTGTTCCAAATCTTTAGGGAAAAATTCAATAATATGAATACTTGATTCCTGTTCATCATAAATTATTTCCGTTTGATCAGTGTAGGTGAAAAAAGGAACATAAAAAATTGTAAAATCTGTACCTGATGTCCGATATCCTCCTCTTTCCTTTTGTAAATGTTCTTCTAAAAAGTATTGAATATACAAATTTGAAAAGTAAGGGTTTAAAATGGCTTCTACTTCTTGAAGTGAACGGTTTTTTTCGGTTAATGAAAGTTGTGCGTTTGAGGCATTTTTCACAAAATGTATAACTTCTTCTTCCGTTAGGTATTCATTTGCCAATATGCGCGGTGAATTAATAACGAATAATAGTATTATACAGCTACTAAACACTACTACTTTTTTCCACATCGACTTCATCACTTTTCCTCCCATAGCTTGTCTATGTTTATTGTACAACCGTTATGCCAACAAATGATAAAGAACCGTTCGTAAAATTCTACTCCCTTTTGACAAAATAGACGAAAGAAAACGTAAAAAGAATAGAAAAACCTCGAACTTCCTTGTAAGAAATTCGAGGTTAACAAGCTTATCAATAAGTTCCAAATCTCATCGCTGCATAAGCAATATATAATAGCGCAAGTACTGCTGCAATAATATATGCTAAAAATACAGGATTTTTCGTTGCGTAATGAGCTCTTACATCTTTATCCACTTCGGAATCATGTTCCGTTGGATGTGCATATCTTCTTCTTCCTACAGAAAATGTATAAAGTAAGGAGGCACCCAAAATAACAGAGGCTAAAATTAGTAAAGTGAAGTCAAAAGCACCCATCTTTATTCCACCTACCTAGAAATGTTGATAATTTTATTTTTCACAAAAATAGGTAGGATATTCATTTTATAATAAGTCATTTATTTCATATAAATACTCATAGGACAAATCAACATATAAGTACAAATTACGAGTTATTGGATAAGAAAATGTACGAATTGGCTCTTTCGTTTCAATATCATTATAAACGTCAGATAATATCCCTTTCCTGTCCACCCTCATCTTCATAATATTTTCCAAAAAGTACGGTCTCCAGCTCCAGTTTTTATTTAAATAATGTTGTTGAGCTAGCCATTTCCCATCAAGGTTTACTATATTGGAGGATAATTGAAAACCGTCTTCATCGCAAATATACATACGAAAACTTTGCTTATGAAACGGTGTAACAAGACCTAATAACCACTCATCTAATTCCGCACCAGGTCTAAGTTGTGTAAGATATGTTTGAACTTTTTCTTGCAATTCTTCTGTCAAACGTTGTATTGCTTCTAATTTTCTCTTTTCATACCTAATAAACTCATGAAACTTACCTTTTAACTTTTCTTTGGCATACTGTTTTTCTACTAACGTCGCAGATGGTTTATGTAGGTAGTAACCTTGATAATAACGACCACCGTTACGCCAAGCATATTGAAGTTGAAAAGACGCTTCCATATTTTCATAGAGTAATGTTGATCCCATTTTCCTTGCCAATACTGAAATGGAATGTAAAACGTCTTCGTGAGTACTCATCTCATACGATTCACGTAATATTTTTACATCAATTTTTAATATGGTAGGTTCAAGTTTAGCCAAAAAGGATAAGTGAGTTCCGCTTATTTTAGTAACTGCAATTTTTATTCCATATGTTTTATAATATTGAATTAAATTAATAAAAGAATCCTTATCAGTTAATGTTTCTGTACCAGCTATTTCCAAAACTATATTATGTAGAGATAACCCTTTCTCCTCATATTGTAATAATAATTTTAATATTTTTTCTTCCTTATCATCTAATAAAATTTCTGCGTGTTGGTTAATGAATAATAGTGTGTTTTCACCAGTAGAGACAATTTTCTTAAGAGCTTTTTCAATTATTACTAGGTCCACTTCTTGTTTAAATTCGTCAGGAACGGTCTTATCGAGAAAAAATCCTCCTAAACTTTTCAACTCTTCATTTAAATGAATCCGACCTAATACCTCATATCCTATTACCTCTTGTTTATCTGCACTAAATATTGCTTGATAGTAAGGAAATACGTCATCAATATTTCCAATAATATCTAAAGGATCCATCGTTTTTGCCTCTTTCCATACACAAATAATACTTATTATACCATGGAAACTTAGTTATTCGTAGATGAGATAACCTCTAAACTTAGATTGGTTTTGGAATAACGATTTGTTGTCCTAAACTTAAGCAATCTGTTGAAAAATTATTAATCACTCTAATCGACTCCTTTGAAACATTATATTTTTGAGCGATTCGATGTAAGCTATCAGCTGTTACGACTGTATGGTGATATACCGGGATTTTCAACTTCATTCCTGAAGATATGTTATCCTCTGTCAAACCATTGTACGCTCTTATTGTCTCTTCTTTCACATTTAGGAGGTTGCATATCTCTTTTAATTTCTCGCTATCCTGAACAATGTAATAAACATAATCAGTATATTGGAATGATTCATTATTGCCAGTTGTTTCATTAGAATTTGCTACTTTATTTTTTGGTAATACTGCTACAAGGAAATTTTGAAATTTTATTCGATACGTACTTATTTGATTGAAAGAACCTATATTGGTCTGTACATATTCTTTCGCAGCTTCCAATAACGTATTTTTCGCATTATTATTCTTCAAATTTCTTGGCAAAAGCTCTGATGCAAATTCCGAAAAAGCGACAGTCTGATTAATATATAACGTAAGTTCTTTATTTTCTTCGTCCCATTCGTGTTTATAAAATAAGCTCATTTTATTCCTTACTCCCTTACTAACAATTAGTTATTGTTAGTATGTGTAAGTGTATAAAATAATATTTTTGTATGTTGTGTATGCTATACCGACAGTATTACGTTTTTAAAAAGGAAATGGTTGCAACCATTGACCTCCGTCTAATGTAACACATTCTCCATTCATGTAGCTTGCTTTCTCAGAACTAATAAAAAACGCAAGTTCAGCAATTTCTTCTGGTTTACCAAAACGTTTTAAAGGTACACTTTCTTTTATTTTTAACATATCTTCCTCTGATTGTAATAATTTATCTGCACCTCCAGTCCGTTCAATCGGACCCGGTGCAATCGCATTAACTCTTATCCCATATTTAGTTCCCCATTCTACAGCTAATGTTCTCGTTAACGATAATACACCTGCTTTAGCAGCAGCTGAATGCGCTACACCAGCACCTGCATTCCATGCATATGTTGCTACCATATTAATTATGTTGCCAGTTACCCCTTTAGCAATCCAATATTTCCCTACCTCAGAAGAACAGTAAAAAGTTCCATTTAATACAATATCTATGACAGAGTTCCATCCATTTGGTGATAGCTTTTCAACCGGGCAAACAAAATTGCCTGCAGCATTATTAATTAATACGTCTATTCGTCCATATAATCGATCAATTTCCTCTACCATTTCTTTTACTTTTTCTAAATTTCGAACGTCCATTTCGAACGGGATAGCGTTTTCCATCTGTAATTCTTCAATAGCACCCATCAATCTTTCCTTACTTCTTCCAGTTAGAATAACGTCATATCCTTCATCACTATATTTCTTACCCATGTATTTCCCCATTCCGCTTGAACCACCTGTTATTACCGCTACTTTTCTATTCACATTAATCTCCCCTTTCTATTCAATAGTACATAAAAATCATAATATTTGAAATACATTACATATTTATAGTAAGACAAATAAAGAAGAAAAATGCTATAATAGTCAAGTTAATTACAATACGATTGGTTTGATGGACATGAAAAAGACAATTACACGACGTAGCTTTTTTAAAGGTATATGGAAACTAATATTTACAACTTTAATTGCAAGTACAGTTGGATATATATATTCTCGTTTTATAGAGCCAAAACAAATCAAAATGAATTATTATTCTATTCAACATAACCTCATACCGAAAAGCTTCTCTAATATGAAAATCGTTCAATTTTCTGATACACACGTTGGACATTCTTTTACCGAAGAAGATTTAGTAGAAGTTGTAAATAAAATTAATAAGGAAAAACCCGATATTGTCTTCTTTACTGGTGATTTAATGGATGACCCGTTACATTATGAGAGAGCAGAGGATTTAATTGCGATACTGAAAAAAATCAATGCTCCTTACGGCAAGTTTTCGATTTATGGAAACCATGATCACGGAGGGTATGGTACGGAAATATATGAAGAAATAATGAATAAAGCTGATTTTAAACTATTAAAAAATGAAAATGTTTATATTGAAGCGATAAACTCTGAAAAAATTTATATTGCTGGTGTAGACGATTTAATGCTAGGACGTCCCAGCTTCACTGAGGCTTTGGATAATATACCGAGTGAAAATTTCACGATTCTTCTAGTACATGAACCCGATATTGCAGATGAAATATCAAGACAATTTCGTGTTCAATTGCAGCTTTCAGGTCATACGCATGGTGGACAAGTACAAATTCCTTTTGTTGGACCAATTATAACGCCTCCTCTAGGTTCCAAATATGTAGAAGGTTTCTTCTATATAAACGATTTGACCTTATATGTTAATCGTGGACTAGGAACAACTAGACAACCGTATCGATTTTTTGCACCACCGGAAATAACAGTTTTTTCACTGCAACATGTTGATCGTGATTCAGAATAAATATAAAAGTGGTTGGGACATAACTATTTTATCATGATTATTTTAGTAGTTTTGTCTCACCCTCTTTTATATGTAAGAACATGCTCGATAGTAGACGTAATTTCATAAAATATACTGACTTATATAAAGGAGGTATATATACGGATGTATTTTCGTCAGCCGCAACATACTCATGACAGTAGATTTTTCCCTTTTTTTCCGTTTTTAGCAGGTTTAGCAGTTAGCCCTTTCTTATTTAGACCAAGACCTATTTATTATTACCCACCATATCCTTACTATCGACCATTTTATACACCTTACCCATATTTTTATGTTTTTTTGTACAACCAATATTCATTGCATTTACTTGATTAGTAATAGTATAATGTATGGTAAAGAAAGGAGATAGAAAATGCATAATAAATCATATGAAAATAAATCCTCTATAACGCCTTCCATTGAAAACCTCTCTCGAGCAATTTTCACTGTAAACAGACATGCTAAAACAGCACCTGATCCTAAATACTTATACTCACTTAAGAGAAAAGCATTAGAAAAATTAATTAGCGAAGGAAAAGCAGTGAAAAAAGGGTTGCACTTTTCGAGAAACCCCAAAAAAAGTAGACAACAATCTGATGTGCTCGTGTTGGCTGGTGAATATTACTTTCATATACCTGCACATAAAGATGATTTTCATTCATTACCCCATTTAGGTGTTTTAAATGATCATTATCGAAACCCAAAAACAAATATGTCATTATCTACTGCGAAAAAGTTATTACAAACATATACTAATTTTTATCCTACAAATGATACATATGGTAAAAAAGGTACTTTCCAACCTAAACATCAAAAGCCAATCTTTAAACGACTTGGTGAAAGCTATCGTTAAAATACATAGAAATAAAAGTAGCCAACCACTAGGCTACTTTTTATTTTCGTGCATAGCTCCTATCTTAATGTTGTTCATCTATGCCTCTAGTTCTCTAGGTGTAAATGCTGAGGATTTACTATGATTTTTGTAAAGATGCATGTTTATCTAATGTATCGATAAGTTGAGAAAGCTGTGGCTTACTAATTTGGTCATCGGCCCCAACCTTTTCTCCTTTATGACGTAATTGATCGGTTATTAGAGATGAAAAGATGATTACCGTAATCTCTTTCAAGTCCGAATCTTCTTTCACTATTTTTGTTAGTGTTAAGCCGTCTATTAATGGCATTTCAATATCAGTAATCATGACATCTATCTGTTCATTACCTTCTTTTACAGCGGATTGTAAATATGTCAACGCATCTTGTCCATTTTCAAATAAAATTAAGTTTTCGTAACCTGCTTCAAGTAATGTTTCTTGTAAAAGTTGGCGTAACATTGGTGAATCTTCTACAATCACTACTTTTTTATTTGCACGTTCTACATTATGTTGTATAGTAGGTACTCCAAGGTTAGGGTATATTTCATATAGTATTTTTTCCACATCTAATATTAATACCATTTTTTCTTCCAACTTCAAGACACTTGTGACGTAAAGGTCGAGCCCATCTCGAATAGATTCCGGTTTTTCCATACGATCCCATGAAAAACGATTGATTCTTGATACATGATCTACTCGCATCACGACTTTCATACTATTAAACTCAGCTATTATGAATTTTTCTTCATTTTTTTCTATATTAGGATCCATACCTAATGCTACTCTTAAATTTATGACAGGAAGTACTTCTCCCCGTAGTTCGATTATTCCCTCTACGTGTTGGTGAGAATGCGGAATTTTCGTTACTGTTGATGGTAAGATAATTTCTCGTACTTTTAGCACATTAATTCCGAAGTCTGTGTTATCTAAAGTAAATTGTAATATTTCAACTTCATTTGTTTTTCTTTCTTCTATAACTTCTTGTTTCCATTCCATATAGGTTCGCCTTCTTTCAAATCTCTTGAATCATTTTACCTATACTTAATATCGGTATTTTGTTTAAAGGGTTTATATATAATAGATATTTCTTTTTTAAAAAAACTTTATTTGACAACCTTGAGAAGATGCTTCGAAAAAGTAAAATAAAAAAGGGTCTTAAAAGTCAGTCTTTACTGACTTTTAAGACATCCCAGTTTGTCAATATAAATAGTTTACTAATTTTCTATCTGCTAAGTTTGTATTTATTGGACATTGTGGTGCATTCCTTCCATATTGCCAAGCCCATACATTGGACCGACAACGGGGGCTTGCTGGTTTATACCTTGGGGCCCTATTTTCTTTTGTAACCCCTTGTTCTGGCTCAGCACTCCATAAAATTGATTGAACTGCTATATCTGCATTATTTTTAATCGCTTCACAGTATGCAGATGAAAACTCTCCTGCTACTGGATCAACATAGAAGCCTGATCGGTAGCCAGTTGGTAGAATTGTTTCAACCCAAGCTCGAATGAATGCTTCGTCTACTTCTAAAGACTTTTCTATACTTGCAAAGATGACCACATTTTCCGGAATCCCTAATTTTCTTACATGAAAAACTGCATTTCTTGCCATAACTCTTCCTTGTTCGTACCCAACAGCGCTAGCATGAATATTATAAAGGGGCATCACTTTTATACCTTTGTTACGAATTAATGTAATTTCTTCTTTCGTAAGTCCATCCGAAACATCTGCTACTTCTGCTAAATATCTACCCCAATATTTTGGATAACCGAAGTTACTTTTTACACATTGAAATAACTCTTCCGTTACAGCAACTGCGGAGTCAACACCCCATATTTTATTATTAGGCATTCTATCACCCCCATAGCCCTAATCCTTAAAGACCTTTATCGGCTAACTAATTTATCTTTACTTAATAAATATATGTAGGATTTTTACATCCATAACTATAATTTATGAATGTACTATTATAAAAATGACTATTATAGATGAACCTATAATAGTCATTAAATAAATATGTTTTTAAGTTAGCCGTTTTTTATGTTAGTAAATTTGTTACTTAGTTAAATAGTAAACAATAGACTCATACGGTCTTAATGTAAGTTTTTTATAGTTAATACTTGAATCATCATAATTTGTAAGTAGAATTTCCGCCTGCATATTTGATGCATCAACTTCATTAGGTAACGTAAAATCTGTTTCTTTTCCGTAAAAATTGTTAACTACTAACAATTTTTCATCTTGCCAATTTCTTACATAGGCGAATATTTCAGGGTGATTTTTATAAATTAACTGAAAGTCGCCCCACGTAATAACATCGTATTGTTTACGAAGCTCAATTAATTGTTTGTAATGATAAAAAATAGAATCTTTTTCATTTAACGCTACAGCAGCATTTATTTCATTAAAATTTTCTGCTACATCAATCCAAGGTGTTCCTTTCGTAAAGCCAGCATTAGGAGTACTATCCCATTGTACAGGCGTTCTCGAGTTGTCACGGGATTTATGACGGAGAATATGAAGAACCTCTTCTTCCGAAAATCCTTCGTCTATCTTCATTTTATACAAATTTAATGATTCGACATCCCGGTATTTAGAAATATCATTATATCCAGGGTTTGTCATACCGAATTCTTCGCCCTGATAAATATAAGGAGTTCCTTGCATCATATGCATACTCGTTGCCAACATTTTTGCCGATTGCTTATGGTACTTTTTATCATCACCATAGCGCGATACAATACGAGGTTGATCATGATTACACCAAAATAAAGCGTTCCATCCTCCCCCTTTATGCATCTCGATTTGCCATGTTGATAGGATGTCTTTAAGTTGTTGAAAATCAAAATCAGCTACAGACCATTTTTCACCATTAGGGTAATCGACCTTTAAATGGTGGAAGTTGAACGTCATACTTAATTCGTTTCGTTCAGGTTGTGTATACTTTATACAATGATCAATCGTTGTAGATGACATTTCGCCAACCGTCATACTATCATATTTCGAAAAAACTTTTTGATTCATTTCATTCATAAACTCGTGCACACGAGGACCATCTGTATAAAATTTCCTACCGTCCCCTGGCGCTACACTACCGTCATCATCCGGGAAGTTTTGATTCTTAGAGATTAAATTAATAACGTCTAAGCGGAAACCGTCAACACCTTTGTCAAACCAGAAGGTCATCATTTCATAAACTTTTTGTCGAACTTCTTCATTTTCCCAATTTAAATCTGCCTGTGTTACATCAAATAAGTGTAAGTACCATTGACCTGTTTTTTTATCGAATTCCCATGCGTTGCCACCAAACTTCGATTGCCAGTTCGTAGGTTCACTTCCATTTTCTTTTCCATCTTTCCATATATAAAAATCGCGGTATTTATTATCCTTTGCTTTCTTTGATTGTTGAAACCATTCATGCTCTGTTGAAGTATGGTTCACCACTATATCCATAATTACTTTTATGTCACGATTATGTGCTTCATGTAGGAGGCGGTCAAAATCTTCCATCGTACCATATTCTTCATGTATGGAATAATAATCACTTATATCATATCCATTGTCTCTCTGGGGTGATTTATATATTGGAGTTAGCCAGATAACGTCGATACCTAACTCTTTTAAATAGTCTAGCTTACTAATAATCCCTTGAATATCACCTACGCCATTTCCAGTTGTATCGTGGAAGCTTTTTGGATATATTTGATAAACAACAGACCTTTTCCACCACGGTTCTTCTTTTATTAAATGATTCTTTTTAGACATAAGCTACACCTCTATTTATCTATATAACCGATATAATTATTTTTTATCTTTTACTTTAGCAATTATTAGCGTAATGATGAATGGAACAATTAACACTATTCCCATACCAATAAAGAAATTTCCCCAAAAGGTAGTTGGGATAGAGAAGAATGCTGGTAAGCCACCAACACCAATTGATGGAGCATATACACCTGCTAATGTGATAACAATCCCCGCAATAGCGGATCCTATCATCGCAGCGATAAATGGATATCGATATCGCAAATTCACTCCAAACATTGCTGGTTCTGTAATTCCAAGCCACGCAGAGATAGAAGATGTTAAGGCCAATCCTTTTAGCTTTTCATCTTTAGTAGCAACCATCATTGCAAAGGCAGCTGAACCTTGTGCAATATTCGACAACGCTACCATCGGCCATAAAAATGTTCCACCAATAGAAGCAATTAACTGAAGATCTACCGCTAAAAATGTATGATGCATTCCAGTGATGACAAGTGGTGAGTAAAAGCCACCATATATAAGTCCACCTAACACTGGCACCGCTTCAAAAATCGAGACAAACCCACTAGTTAAGAAATTACCAACTGTAAATGTAATAGGTCCAATTGCTGCAAACGTAATAAAACCGGTTAACAATAGTGTTACTGGCGGTACAATCAATAAATGAATGGAATCCGGCACTCTTTTTGCAAGGAATTGCTCAACCTTTGCAAGTAGGTAAGCGGCCACTAGTACTGGTAACACTTGTCCTTGGTATCCAACCTTTTCTATTTCAAAACCGAAAAGATTCCAAGTACCTACCGCTCCTTGCTCTTGAGCTTCAGCGTAACCCCAAGCATTTAATAAATCTGGATGCACTAGCATTAAACCTAATACAATCCCTAACAATTCACTTCCACCGAACCTTTTTACAGCTGACCAACCAATTAAACCAGGTAAGAACACGAACGCTGTATTGGCAATTAAGTTAATGATGCTTGAGATATCACCAAATTGTGGATGCATATATACTACAGACGCATTGCTATAAAAAATTCCAGGGTTTGTTAATAAGTTATTAATCCCCATTAATAACCCAGCTGTTACAATGGCAGGAAGAATAGGGATAAATATGTCAGCTAATGTTTTGATCGCTCTTTGAAGCGCATTCATATTGGATTCTGCTGCTTTTTTCACTTCATCTTTAGACGCTTCTCCAACACCAGTTAGTGCAACAAAGTCTTTGTAAACTTTATTTACTGTCCCATTTCCAATAACTATTTGATATTGACCATTTGTTGAAAAAGCACCTTTTACTACATCTATCTCTTCTAACATTTCTTTATTAACTTTGCTTTCATCATGCAATGCTAGCCTTAATCTTGTAACACAGTGAGTAGCTGCGCTTACATTTTCTTTTCCACCAATGGCTTCGATAATCTCTTCTGTTGACCTTTTCAAGTCCAAAACATTACCTCCTCGCCTTGTTTAATTATTTGCCTTTACATATAAAAATTCACTTTCACCTTTTATAACGTTTCCACTTGCTTTCTTTTCTATTTCTTTCATGTTATCGCTATTTGTAATAACAACTGGAGTAACTGTGCTTGCTGCTTTCTCTTTTATTAATTCAATGTTAAAAGTTAATAATGTTTGTCCTACTTTAACTTTGTCACCTTCTTGTACATGTCCTTCAAAACCTTCACCATTCATAGAAACCGTTTCTAATCCTAC
The DNA here is from genome assembly GCF_002250055.1 of Sutcliffiella cohnii. Taxonomy (NCBI): domain Bacteria; kingdom Bacillati; phylum Bacillota; class Bacilli; order Caryophanales; family Bacillaceae; genus Sutcliffiella; species Sutcliffiella cohnii. The sequence continues at coordinate 2,005,511 of NZ_CP018866.1, read as the reverse complement.
GTGTATTAATATTTCTGCCCCACTTTCTGAACGAATTCCGATTGCATGTTTTGTGTGGAAAAATTGAATAACCTCTCCGTTTACAGGTGAAACAACAACACCTTCTGTCGGTTCAATCGCAAGTCCATCCCCCATCATTTTTTGAGAAAATGTTGGATCAGGAACAGCTTCTAAATCAACTATATTTCCTGTAATTGGAGAAAATAGCATCTCTTCTGTTTTCTTTTGTTCTTCTTTTTTTAGGCCAAATAATTTTTTAAACATAAATAACCCTCCATTATGTAATAACTATTACTTTTGATTTTACTGTGTATCTTACGAACATTATATTAACTTGTATATACAAGTTAGTCAATTATTTTCACTTAAGAAAATTATGATACTAATAATTTCCCCAATTTATATCATTTCATTATCCTTCTTTCACAGTACTTCTTGTATATCCTTCCTTTTATATAAAAAAAGCTCATTAACTAAGTTAATGAGCTTTTTCGGCAAAACCAATATTATCTAGAATAATAAGACCACTGTCTGTTTCATTTAGTGAGAATACAATTTCATGAATAGAGTCAAATGCAATATTAGGAAATTCCTCTTGAAGATAACTTATTGGTATTTCATACGTTTGTAAGATATGTTCGTAATTTGTTCCTATTTTCTCGTTTCTCCAATCCCAACGGTAAAGGTCTGAAGTAAAGGTAGGTTCAATATGAATAGTTTTTTCAATTCTTGCATCATATTGGTGAATTCCTTTCGGCTTCATACTAACCTTTATCGGTATACTTTTCTGTCTATATTGTTCATCGATCGGTAATCCTCTAAATGTATACCGACTTTCATGAGCGTGAACTGCGTCAAAGCGTAAAACAGTTTGATCAGTAAATGTGTTAGAGATATCTTCTGGTACATTTATAATGTATCTACTTGAAGACTTTAACCATCCAAGTTTCACTGCCCGATTATGTTGTAAATCACCATTACGTAGCGTTAAACCGACTTCTCTCCAAACTCTTAAACTTCGTCCATCTATTTTTCCATTTGGTACTGTTACCGTTGTAACATCTACATCTTCTTCAAACGTTGCTATAGCTTGAAAGTCACTATCTTCAAATTGAATACGCAATGGATCTGTTGGTACCCATGCACTAGAAATCTCTTTATTTGAAAATAACTCGCGATACTCATCTTTTTCTTTCAACGAAGCTTCTAAAAATGCTGTTACGTAAAATTTCGTAATATGTTGTTGCATTTCTGGTGAAAGCAACGCGCTTCTATTAATAAACCATGAATATGGTGGTGAACGGTCAACAATCCAATCTTTGTTAAATTGTCCATGATTTCCACCGTAAATATATATTGAACTTTTAAACCCATCATAATTTTCTGTAAAAGTTACTCGGTTAAAAGTTTTTATACCGTGGTACGATGTGTGGTCCGTATCGTGTGAGCCTTGAATTGTTAAGTAATTGATATTTTCCAAACTTATTGGTTCATCACCAGGATTAAATCTTCCTTCACCAGGTGATAATCCAATTAGAGCTCGAATGGAAAAGTCAAAATCCATTTTTACTCTCGCATTGTTAGGAAACCTTTCTAATTCATTAAGCACAGCTGCAATACTAACAGCTTCACCACCACGTGAATGGCCAATTAATGCAATATTATTCATATCTACTTTCCGATATAAGTCGTGGTCCATTTGGACGTTCCATTTTGCCCATTGCTCCAAATGTTTAAGTAACAACCATGCACGTCCAGCATTATCCCAACCTATATGACCAAACTTACTAGAATTTAGGAAATTTTGGTCTACCGATACAGCGATATAGCCTTTTGAAGCTAACAATTCACCTAAATAGGAATAACCTCTATCTGAATGTTCTACCATATTATGGTTACCATGAACAATTAATACAAGCGGATGTGGGCCATCCCCTTCTTTCGGCATCCAAACACGACCATTTAATGGTGCTGAATTTAGTTCAAATCCCCAATACCATTTACGATAAAAACTATTTATTCCTTTAGGAGTAACAGTTACTGGAGATATATTTACAGTAGATGTCTCATAAGTTACGTTATCTCCAAACTCATCCCTTCTATTGTCATTCCCACTACCATATGTAAAATATTGAATAGTATATTGACCAGTTTCAGCAGGATTTACTAAATTAGGGGGATCACCTATTAACTCTACGTTCCATTCTCCTCGTTCACCAGGAGTTATTACAATTCCAATAACGATAGCATGAATAGTAATCGTAAATAATACTGTACTAACCTTCCATAAAACGGATATATTTTTTATTCTTAAAATGGATATTGTGAAACCAATAATTGCACCTAACAATAAAACCATGTACGCTAAATAGCGGAAATACGGTCCTAAATAAAGTCCAACCATATAAATAGCAGTTAGTAATCCTACAGTTATATAAATAAATGTATATGGAATCTTTTTCACCATTAAAAGAATAATTCTTATTATTATGTAACTTGTAACAAACCCTATAATCCCTAAAACAGATATAAATAATATATCAAACCATTTCCCAACCCCTAATACTAAAAAGTACCCCATTATAAAAATGAATATCGGTACATATAATAACATTCCTTTTGTTATTGCCACCCAACTATTAGTAAAAAACGAAATAATTATTTGCAAAAGTTTATTTATAGCTATGTATAGTTTCATCATTCTTTTTCACCTTATTGTATTTTACTTTTACAGCATTCCTTCGAGCTATATAAATTCTCCAATTCTCCATCTTTTGGAATACATATCCTACTATCATTGTATCAAAATTTTTCTAGCAAAATAGTTAAATAATGAAAAAATAAAAAAAGTATATAGTTTTTCAAAAAAACGACAAAAACTCGCTCTAATTTAGCGAGTTTTTTATTTTGATTATATTTTTGATACAAAAGTTAACTATTAATCAAACCTTTCAAGTTTTCAGGTATACCTTTTAATAGGAGCTTTTTTTCTGTAGGTTTTCCTAACCAAAAACCTTGTAATTCATCACAATTATAAGATTTTAAAATTTTTAATAAAGATTCATCTTCTATTCCGACAGCTGTTACTTCTAATCCTAAAGAATGGGCAAAATCAATTATTTTTTGTAATACACGTCTTTCATCTATAACGGTTTGAATATTCTTTGTAAATGATTTATTAATTTTTATTTTTTGACATTGGATTTCCCTCAAATATTGAAGAGAAGAATATTTAGATCCGAAGTCATCCAAAGTGACAGCGAAACCTAGTTCAGAAAGTGTTTTTATTCCTTTTTTAGCAGTATCCAAATCTATTAAAGAATGCTCTGTAATTTCTAATTCGATATTTGATAAATCAATATCATCACGCTTTTCTACCATTTCCTTTAGTTGTTTAATCCATTCTTCATCTTTCAAAAGAAGTGATGATATATTAACGGAAAGAATTGTATCTTTATAAACGTTTTCTAACTCTTTATAATCATTAAAAATCTGCTTTAATACTATATTTGTAATTGGTCGTATTATTTGAAACTTTTCTGCCAACGGTATAAATTCTGAGGGCTCAATCCCACCTAATCGAGGATTAAACCAACGTATTAATGCTTCAATATTAACTTTCTTTTGTTTAACATGTAGCTTAGGTTGGTAGTACACTTCAAACTCGTTATTTTCGATAGCCCGATGCATTTCATATTCTAAAAGTAGTGTTCTTTGTACTTTTTTTAAGCTATCATTATTCGAATTTTCTTGATGAACTTGAGTAGTAATATCTCTAATTAACGTTAAAATATATATTTCTTTTTCGATTTGAAGTGGTACTAATTCCATTTCTATGTAAGTCAATTTTCCGTTTATCGAAATACCTTCACGATATTTCGAAGATTTTAAAGAAAAAATACAGTTTCTTAACTTTTTCCTTAAACGATTATAAACGCTTTCATCTTGAAAAATTGTATGTACACTAAGAGTCGTCCCTTTTTCAGGTAAGAATTTTGACCATGTTTCATTATGTTCACTTTTTCTTATAAGTTGGAAGTCGTTTGGTGGTAAAAATGATAATAAAAACCAGCCATCGTATAAATCGCCTAAGTTTTCAATAAACATGAACAACTTATCTTCGAATTGTTCATTTAAACTTTTCATAAATGATGTCACTCCTAAAATCTTTCTATATAAAAGAACACAAACTTCATTTTACCAAAGATTCGATAAAAAGTGACAAAATTCAACAACTTTTTAAAACTAAGCGCAAAAATAGGCTAATTTAACCATAAAATTAACCAATATTAACCTATTTTCTTATACGTTTTTTTTATTTTAATAATTATACTTATATTTAATAAATAAGCCTACTGGAGCATTTGCTACAATAGGCTTCATTCTACTTATTTTAATAGTTCATAAACTTCACTATCAAGCTTTTTAGCTAATTCTTCATCATACGTTTTCACATATTCTGGTTCTTTCGTTAACTTCCCACCGTAAAACATTACATCTTCTACAGAATCAATTGCAACAGTAACGACACGATATTTCATTGATTTAGTAATAACATCAGAAACAGTTCCCTTACCGTTAATAGAATAACAAGAATCCGCTCCGTAAACGCCTAAAATTAGATTTGAATTCTCCATAATATTAAATGCACTCTCAGCATTATGACCTAGTGCAAATTTAATTGTTTTACCATCTTGATGTGCAACAAGCCATGAAACAATACTTAAGTTAGGTTTATTTGTATCTTTATCTGTCGTAATTAAAGATACAATTTTCTCCCCTTGAAGAGAATCGATAAGTTCTTGTTGTAGACGATCTAAAACTTTAGCCAATGTACTTCCTCCCTTTTTATCATGTACCAATATTATATACAAATAATAGTTATTACGCCAAATGTTTCAACTTATTCCTTGTTTTTCTTAATTTGTCTACTCGCATTATTTTAAACTTCTAAGTGAATAGTCCATTTTAGTTTTATTTCGTTTTTCTTTTAATCGAAAGTTAAGTAGCAAAAATGCTGCAAACAAACTCAATAAAACAATTGCAATCCACACTAACGAAAATGTTGGGTTACTTTCAGTTTGTTTACTATTCTCTTTTTCTTGAATTGGTGATATAGCACCTCTAGTAAGTTGTTCTGATGATTCTAGTTCAACACTATCTAAAATAATGTCTGATTCTTTTCCATTTGTAACGATAAATTGACCTTCATCATCTACCTTATAGGAGATCATCGTCTCTTCTTCAGTAGTAATCCAAATATCATTTATCACGTTATATTTCTCTCCATCTTCTGAAGTTAATACATCTCCAGCAGAGGCAATTTTCTCCGTTGAGAAGTTAAAAAATCCGTAATCTAGTAAGGCCATCGTGTCATAATATGCATTTTGTGCGGAAGGAGCGTTTAATGTAACAACAATTAATTCTTGTCCATCTCTTGTAGCTGACGTAACTAAAGTATGTCCCGACTGTTCGACCCAACCATTTTTAATCCCGGTTGTTCCTTCGTAATCCCAAAGGAGTCGATGGTGGTTATAAAGTGTTGTTTCCCATCCTTCACCAACCCAATCCATTTCTTTCGTACTTACTATTTCGCGGAATTGATCGTTTTTCATTGCATATTGAGCAATTTTAGCCATATCTTTAGCTGTCGTAACATGTTCTTCGTCGAATAACCCGTGTGGATTTTTAAATACTGTGTCGTGAACACCGATTTTTTCTTTCACGAATTTCGTCATTCTGTCTGCGAATGCTTTTTCGCTACCGTTAAAATATTCTGCTATTGCTGTACCTGCATCGTTACCGGAATTAATTAAAAGTCCTTGTATTAATTTTAAAAGTGGTACTTTTTCTCCCTCTAGTAAATATACTCTCGTACCGACTTGATTTCTTGCGTTTTCACTAATCGTTACTATATCATCTAAGTTTCCTTCTTCTATAGCTATAATGCCAGTTACTATTTTTGTAATACTTGCTGGATACATCATTTGTTCACTATTTTTTTCAAATAATACATTTCCAGATTTCGCATCTATTAAAATAACGGCTTCACTATATAAATCAAGGTCTGCTTTACTTTCTTTTGGAAAAATTGTAGCAAAAAAGAGTAACAAAACTGCTACCATTATAATTAATTTTCTCATCCTATCTACCTTTCACTTTTCTTGCACTTGTATTATTATGCAATTAAAAGTGTAACTGATTCATGCGCATTTTTCAGTAAGTTAAGATTATTTGTTACATAACTTTAATATAGGAAAATAATAGTAAACAATAAAAATATTTAAAAAACTAAAAAAAGGACTACTTTACATCGAGTAGTCCACAAAATATTTATACTTTTTTACTTTCTATTACACGCGCTTTCCCGACTATTTCTAAGCTTTCCGTATATTCCACTAATTCTATATCACAGCCATCATTTAGTGTAATACGATCACCTTTTACTAATTTTGCTTTCGTCGCTGCTAATTGTATGTCGTTTCCAATAATTTCATTTGCTTTTAGTGTTCCTCTATCATCTCCAAAAGAAAATAAACTTTTGAGTACTTTTAAAAATCCTTCCTCTCCTTTTAGTTTAACGGATACTTGCTCTCCTTTTATTACGTTTGCGGAGCATTTTCCACCATTTATCGTAACATCTATTATTTTTGAATCTAGTGTATCATTGATATCGAAAACACCTCTTGCAATAAAATTATCAGCCCGACAACTATCTCCCACTTTTAATCGGCCGTATGGTTTGATTACTTCTGCATTAATTGATTTTTCAACAGAACAAGAACCTTTTACGTTAAATAATGATGTATATAAATTTCCTTGTAATGTAGCATTTCCATATACACTAAAATCTCCGATGTAAAGATCTTCTTCTACATTAGTGTTTCCTCGAATGACTCCTGTTTCAGCCTTTAGCTTTCCATTAACATCACATGCTCCATTTATTTTAAATTCTTTACATTGAACATCTCCGTTAATTGTCCCTTTTCCATTAATGGAAACTTCGTTAAAGGAACCACCTGAGACTACCATACTCCCGTTAATCTTTAAGTCTTGTAATACTTTTTGCTCTTCCATAGAAACTTCCCCTTTTTAACGATTATTTGTTACTGTTATTATAACAATCTATTATTCGTTATTAATCAGTCTGCGGGTGGAAATGTGTTGAGACCTTTTGATAAAATCAGTCTCTATCAATGGAAATAAGCTTGTTATGAAAAGTGGCGTTTCATTTTTTAAGTAATCGACTTACAATCGCAAAAAAAAGAACTAGGATTCTAGTTCTTTTTTTGGTGAAATTCATCTTTAAGGATGGAAAAAACGTTAGTGTCGTGGGCAATTTTCCCTTGTTGGATATATCCACGCAGTCTACCTTCATGTGTAAAACCTAGTTTTTCTAAAACACGTTGGGAGCCTTTATTGTTGGGATAAACGTTTGCTCCGATGCGGTTCCATTGAAATTCTTCAAAGCCGTATTGAACTAAACGACTCACTGCTTCTGTCGCATACCCTTTTCCCCAAAATGGTTTCGCTATTTCGTATCCAATCTCTGCGCGTTTATGGTTTTCAGAAATTGCATGAAAACCGCAAGTTCCTATAAGTTCGTAACTTCCTTTTTCCACAATTCCCCAACGATAAATTAATTTGTAATCATCTAAGAAATCTTTTACAAACTTTTCTGCCTCTATAATATTCGCAAAAGGTTCCATTCCATAATAACGTAACATTTCTTCCTCAGAAAAATAGAGATAAATCGACTCCGCATCACTAACTTTTAATGTTCTTAATAATAATCGTTCTGTTTCTAATGTTGGTGTTTTTTTCATATGATACCTAACCTTCCGTCATTTCTGCTACAACAAAATAGTCTGTCCACTTCCATATGTTCACGACTAATGTTCTATCATTATTAGTAAACATAAATGCAGAGCCGAAATGGTCTTCCATCATCCAACCATCATTTTCTAACTCTTCTAATAATGTTTGTATACCTTCTCCCTCATCCCAATGAGCCATCACCTTTTTGCTACTAGATGACTCTTGAACCTCAACAAATGGATCTTCTGCAACGACTAATTTTACTGCACCTCTTATATGAGGATTTAGCATTAATAGTAAAGCTCCTACGATAATTAGAACACCTAATCCACTCATAAAAAACCTTTTGAACTTCATGCCTTCCTCCTAAATTCCTTTCTATCAATCTATGCAGTAACCCTTTTTTCTAGTATATTATTTTCTATCATAATTTTGTTAATTTTTTTTACAATTAATTGTTACAAAAAAACTACACTATTCATTAATAGTGTAGTTTCTGATTTTTTATCCTTCATTATGGTTGGTTTCTTCTTCCGTTTCATGAGAATCATCATTGTGGTGATTACTATGATCATCCTTTTTCATTTCGTACTCATGTAGTAATGCTTCCACTTCTTCCTCTGTAAAATCTCCAACAACGAAATGCTTCATAGGCATTACATGCAAATTTCTTGCTGTAACATGCACTTGCACGAAATATACGTTCTCGTTAGTTAAAGTATGCTCTATTTCATATAATCCATTCCCACTATGGAGCGCTTCAATCATCTCGCTTTTCTCTCTACCATCTTGTACATTCCATATTTCATAAACAACTTCATCTGCATCATCAACATTTTCATTGCCCTGTGTTACGAAAGTTTTAAACTGTATTGGTTCATTAGGAGTCACTCTATCATCTACTTGTAAATCTACTTCTACCATTTTCGGGATTTCGTTATTATTGTCACCAGTTGCTCCATCCCCACCTCCACAAGCAACTAACACGATTAGTAATGTAAAACTAGTTAATAAAAATTTTAATATTCTCATTGTCCTTCTCCTTTCGTTCATTCTAATTCAAAAATAGGTAACGATATTGTTACAGTAGTACCTTCATTAATTTTTGAATGGATGTTAATTGATCCTTGATGTTTCTTTATTATTTGTTCAGCTATAGCCAACCCTAAACCTGTACCACCATCAGCCCTAGTTCTAGCTTTATTGACGCGATAAAATCGTTCCATTATATGAGGTAGATCCTTTTCAGGTATACCGATACCTTCATCACGTATAATTATGTTAGCCTTTCCATTGTTGGTAGTTAACTCGATGAATATACTTGAAAATTGTTTTGAATAAGTGATAGCATTCTGAACGATATTCGTTAACACTTGGTCCAATCTATCTCGATCTGCAAAAACAATTATTTCTTCATTTAATGTATGTTCAAAACTAACATTTTTCTCATTGGCTACCCATTCTAATCGGGAAACAACATCAACAATGAGTTCAGATAAAACGAGTGGATGAAATTCTATCGGATAGGAATCACCTTCAAGCTGAGCTAAATCAAGTAAATTATGAACAAGTCTTTCCATTCTATCCACTTCTTTTTGTACCGTAAGTATATACTTCTCTCTATCGACTAAACCTTCCTCAAATCCTTCTGTATAGCCTTTCATATAACTTAACGGTGTTCTTAACTCATGGGACACATTTGCTAAAAATCCCCTTCTTTCTTCTTCTACTTTTTCTAACGTGTATGATAGCTTATTTATAGAGAGCGCTAGGTGAGAGAGTTCATTTTCTCTTTTTACTTTAATGCGACTAGAATAATCACCTTTCGCCATCTTTTCGGTCACATTTTTTATATCCAAAATAGGCTTCGTTACATAATTTGATATTGTAAAACCTGCTAGTAAAACAATGATAATTGCTATTGGTATACCAACATATAAAACTAGACGTATAGGTTGAAACACATTAGAAATAGCTTCTAACGGTAAATATAAGAAAATAGCTCCTACAAGTTGATCTTGAGATAAGAGGGGAACAACTACTGCAAGTATTTCTTGATTTAATCGTTCATGCAGCCGTACTATTTGCACCGTTTCTCCTTCAAGTAATTGCTGCCTTTCTTGAAAAGAAATTAAATTTTGTCCTTCAAACATATGAACTGGAGATCCACTTCCTAATAACATAGGGTCGTCTGTATAAATAATCGATGACTCAAGACTCTCATCTAACACCTTTAGTTGCTGACTAAAGGTTTCAAGACTCGTCTCATAATACATATCCTTCAATTGAACACCTTGAAGTTGTAGTGCTTCCACTTGTTTTTCTATGTATAGCTTTTCATACATATAATACGTGAATGAAATAAACAAAAGACTAGTAAAAGTTGTTACTATTAAGATGGATAGCCATATTTGTTTTTTTATTGAACTATTCATAAATTTGTATGATATTTTCATTCAAATTTGTACCCTACTCCCCAAACTGTTTTAATTTGAGAGCCTGCAGATTTTAGTTTGTAGCGTAACGTTTTTATATGCGTGTCTACTGTACGTAATGTACCTATATCATTTTCATTTCCCCATACTGTATCGTATAGTTGATTTCTTGAAAAAACTTGACCTTTATGCTCAAGTAAAAATAATAGAAGATCATATTCTCGTCTCGCTAGTGAGAGTTCGTCATCATATAAAAACATTTGTCTTGCATTTTTTTTTACTTTAATTGGTCCTACTTGGAAAGTATCAGACTGAACGATTGCTGTTCTCCTTAACAAGGCTTCAACCCTTGCAACTAACTCTTTTGGGCTAAAAGGTTTTAACACATAGTCATCAGCTCCAATTTTCAAGCCCATTACTTTGTCATGTTCATCACTTCTTGCAGTTAACATAATAATCGGAGTAGTTGAGAATTCCCGAATACGTTGGCAAACTGTAAAACCATCAACCCCAGGCATCATAACGTCTAGTATTATTATGTCATAATTTTTTTCCTTTGCTAAAGTTACTGCTTCCTCCCCATTAAAAATGGTGTCCACATAATGACCTTCTTTTTCTAAATAGGCACGAACTAAATCACACATTTCTTTTTCATCATCTACTACTAATATTTTTGTTGAAAGTGTCATAATTCTCCTCCTGGTATTACAACAAATGGACCGTTATCAATTGTAAATGTATCTATTACACGGAAGGTAGATAGGTTAATAATCGTTAGTTCATTTCCATCTAAGCTTGTAACGTATAAATAATTTTCATCACTATTAATAAAATTGGGATTACTCGCAACCGTTAACTTATCCTTTACGATTAAATCTTGACTGTCTATTTTTATAACTTCATTCGACCCATGGCAAACGACATAAATATATTCCGTATTGTTGTCAAAAGAGAAATCGATCGGCATTAACCCCACCTCTTTTGATCCCATCATTTCTCCCGTTGTCGCGCTATATATATAAATTTGGTTGTTAAGCACACCACTTTTCCCATGTCCACCGATATATAAAACGTCATTCACTAGTAACATTCCAGAAGGTCTTTCTAGTACTGGAAAATTGAACAGTACTTCTTCCTTTTTTAAATCAATTACGGAAACAGAGTGACTTTCACTGTTTAACACGTAGCCCATTTCCCCACTCACAATCATATCTATCGGGTATTGCCCAACTTCTATCTTTGTTAAAGTCTGTCCGTTTTCTACATCGACAAGTTCTACACTATTTTCAAGAGCATTCACAATAAAAAGAACTCCAGTACTTTCCTCGTAATACAACTTTGATATCCCTTCGCTTTTAGAAGTGAGAGAATCAATCTTATTCTCTTCAAAATCGAGTTTATATAAGACCCCATCATTTTTACTTCCTATTACTACAAAATTGGTCGTTTCGACTATATCTGTAATGGTAAAAGAGAGCGGTATAGTGGAGATTTTTCCGTTAGATATAAAACTAATATCGGATGATTTTAAATGACTAACGATAATAGGTTTCTCCTCAAACTCTGGAATAGATATTTGCTGATTTGAACACCCAATTAAAGTTAAAAAGCATAATAGAAAAAATATAGTACGTATCATTACATAAGCTCCCTAGGTAGTTTAACTAGAAAATAGTTTATTGATTACATTTTTGACGTTGTACTTCGCTACGGACATGTGCTTCCCACTAATATTCTTGCATGATATTCTATATTAAATATAATAGATAGATGTGAAATTTGTGTGAGACCTTTTTGACAATTATACTATTGATTATAATTATTTTTAACTTACAAAGAAAGAAAAGACTAATCTTGGTGAATTAGTCTTTTCTTTCTATATGTTCTAATATTTTCGTGGCAATTTCTTGATAATAAGCTGGTACGTGAGGAACAATTTTATCGATTGAAACTTCCTCGTCAATATTTAATTTTTCACCGTTTTCTCCAATTTTAAAGCCTGTTACATTTATTGAGTGAATTCGATGAAAGGAATAGTCGTAAAATTGCTGAAAAGGGACTTTTACCAATCCCACTACTTCTTCTAATTGCAATACAAAATCATCAAACGTATATTCCCCCACAACAAGAAAAACATTAGCAAATTCATTGTCAATTATATTACCTTTTTTTACACTATAAGGTATAACTCCTAATTTGGTTAAATTATTATAATTTAATTCTAGTCCAATTTCCTCTTTTACTTCTCTAATTCCGTCCTTCATATGTTCATTAGCTAGAATGTGGCCAGCAGCTGTTATATCTAAAAGATTTGGATACATATCTTTTAACGAACTTCTAAGCTGAAAATATATATAATATTCTTCCTTTTCCTTTCCAACAATCCAACAGTGAAAAGTTTCATGCCAATGTCCTACTGCATGTACATGTTGACGTGTCGCTACACCGATTTCTTTATATGTTTTGTCAAATATTTTTAGTAATTCATTTTTCATTATGTAACCCCAACTGTTCTCTTACTTTTTTATTATGTAGTAACGTAAAATCTTCAATAATCGCTTGATGGCTCCCAACCATTTCAGAAGGTAAATCATTTAAATGAAAGTATTCTATTTTCATTGATTCTTTCGCATCTACCTTTATTACACCTTTAACATTTGTAGTATAGTAAGCTACGGTCACAACATAAAACTCATCGCCGTTTTTCGCTTTAATAAAATGATTTTCTCCAGAGTAGACATTAATTAATTTTAAATCTTCTATTTGAAGTGCTGTTTCTTCAAAAACTTCTCGTTTTGCAACTTGTTCCGTCGATTCCCCTAATTCCATAAGACCACCGGGTAACCCCCAAACACCTTTTGGAAATTGCCGCTGTTGTAAAAGTATATGCCCTACATCATTAATAATAACCGTAACAGCACCTACAAAAATTAAAGGTCTATGGCCTACAATTTTTCTTAAATCTTCAACATATCCCATCATTTATCCCTACTTCATTTTTCTGTTTTCATAAATAGTGTATCATAATTTTTTCTCTACGATGTCAAATAGAATAATAATTACGCATTTGTAAAAAATATAAGGAAAGTTCTATTCAAAAAGAAGGAGAATTTATGAAAAGAAGATTTTCTAACAAAGTTCCTTTTATTTTGTTAACAATTATACATTTATGTATGTTTTTATATAATTTCAAAAAACATACAGCTACGACAATTTTCACATCATTATTTACTAATATTGGGATGGCATATATTTTTGAATATGTCGTTTTTACTTGGTTAAAAGCTTACCACTACTTTCCAATAATTTTTAAAAACAGGGATTTTGATAATGCTTTCGGCGCATTACTTTCTCAGGCTATTTTCGTCCCTATTACCGCTACATTTTTAACATTAAATAAAAAGAGCTGGTTTTGGAAAATGATCTTCACTCTTTATTTTTCTATTATCGAGCGAATGTTTTTACATTGGAAGTTGCATCAAAATAGATGGTGGAATACTACTCTAACAACATCCTTAATATTTTTATATTTTTTTATTAGTGATTTTTGGTTAAGGAACATTACAAAAAAAATTGTCCAAGTCATATCGTACGTACTAATTAGCCCATTATTTATTATGCACTATTTATATGCTCTCATCTTCTTTAAACGCATTACATTCGGATATAAAAAATATTCATGGGAAGAAGCATTTAAACTTGTCCCTCTTTATGGTTTAGTTCAAACATTATTTTATATGTTCATTTCTTATAAAAGGACACCTTTAGTTTTTCTAACTTCTATTTTTAGCATTTTTATTATAGATTTTTGTCTAATAAAGTTGAAATTAATGAAAGTAAAACGATATTTATACTTATTAATACTTCATATGTATACTCTTGCTTTAAATTCATATTCATATTACGCCATCCAAAACACGAGAGAATGGAAAGAAGCCCCTAAAGAAGAAAATCTTTAGAGGCTTTCTTTATCCATTATTTCCAGTCACTCTCTACTATTCCGTATAAAACATGGTCTAAAAATCGATCATTTACCCACTCCGCTTGTTTTAATCTTCCTTCTTTTTGATAACCTAACTTCTCAGGAATAGCTCTACTTTTTTTATTTTGAACAGCTGCACGTATTTCTACTCTATTAAGTTTTAAATTTTTAAATGCATAGTCTGTTAACGTATACGCAACTAATGTAGTAATGCCTTTCCCTTGATATCGTTGATCAATCCAATAACCGATTGAAGTCGTCCTGTTCATCCAATCAATCATATTGTATCCTGCCATTCCAACTATTTTTTTGTTAAATAGAATTACCGTATTAATTATTCCGTTCGCTTCGTAACCGTAAAAACAATTTAAAATAAATAATTCCATATCATTTTTACTTTTAATCCGATCGATCCAAGGTAACCATTCTCTTAAATATGCTCTTGATTCATTTATTAGTTTATATAAAATAGGTGCATCCGAAAGTTCAACTAACTTTAACCCTACCTGTTTATTTATAGAAATATACATAACATCACCGCCGCTATACTTCTCTGATCAAAAACATAATTTGCAAAATAGGATAAACTAAAATAACAAATGTTAAATGTATGTGGAGAACCATTTCAATAGACATAATGTCCATCACAAGCATAATTACCGAAACGAGTGTTGCAGTAACGATAAATAAATAAGTGTAATGGCCACTTTTTTGATTTATTTCAACCTGTTGTTTTTTCGTTAATTGGTTTCGCTGACGTGTAATCGATCTGATTAGCTCTGCTACACCAAGCAAAATAAATATAACTGGTATAAACTGCATTTTCCCTTCCACTTCTGTGTTAACAATTAAAAAAATTCCGAGTGCCATAATAAATATTGGTACTCCGACAGCTATTAATGGTTTTTCCACATTACTCTGATTTTTCCCCATATTTAATAATCCCCCTTGTATGATTGTTACTTCAAATATATGAAAACGAATAGTTATTAAATTGCTATGTATTTTTATATACAATATAAGAGCGATAGAGTTAATTGATTCTGCTTAAATGGGAAAACTTTTCTTACTCTAAAAAACAATAATCGCTACATTATATGCAGCGATTAATAGAAATATTGATAGAATATTTTATTTTGCAGGAGTTTCTCTTACAATTGCTACTAAATAATGGTGTCTTCTTTCTTTTTCGAATACGAGCCTAATTGCTTGCCAATTGTCCTCATCGTTAGTGGATGGCGGACTATAATATTCAACAAATTGAGCGTCCGGATAAGCTTCCTCGATATTATTTTCATCTATATTAGTAGGTACTTGTGATTGATCAAATGAAGATACTGTGTATTCCACCTGTACTCCCTCTTTTGATAGCAGTTCATTGTTTATAAAGTTGGCTGGAGTTGTTTCAATTTGTGGTGAAAAACTATATTCCTTTTCATCTTTGCCGAATAGCGCTACTTCTTCATTAGAAAATAAAACATCGTCAACCTCTATTTGTGCATTAGCAGAAAACAACAATCCCTTTTCAGGATGCACTAATTGTGCTAATTGATCCCAATCATTTGTTTGCAAATAGCCAATTGTGTCTATTGATTTATCTATAATATTATCTTCGTCCTCAATAGCAGCTCCGCAAGCTGATAATACGATTAATAAAAATATTAATAAATAGATTTGAATCCTTATTTTCATGTAAAATCCCCCTTTTCTTTCTACTAGAAATATTACATTACTTTTATATGAATTTCTAGAAAAAGTAGAAAAGTGGGAATATGTTCGCTTTAATTTACTATTATCTTTTCACTACTTCAAAATTTTCACCGATTAATAACCAGTTTTGTGGGAATGGTAAACCTAACTTCCAATAACTAATACCACGCAAGTTTAGCCTTTTTAAAAGGTCAAACTTCGCTTGTATACTTCGTGCATCTTCAAACCAAACTTTGTGCGCTCGCCCACTTTCATCCGTGTAGTCAAAATGCGGTGCTTGTGCCACAGTGTCGTATTGAATTTCAGCATTGTTTTCTTTTGCAATTTGTATTGCTTGTTGTGGACTAACGGCTCTCGCATAAGGACCACCTGGAACATACGGTAGCGTCCAATCGTAACCATATAAATTTTGTCCCATCATAATTTTAGATGCTGGCATTTCAGTTAACGCATATTGAAGTACCTCCTCAACAGGACCAATTGGTGATACAGCCATCGGTGGTCCGCCAGAATACCCCCATTCGTAAGTCATTAGCACGACAAAATCAACAATTTCACCATGAGCACGATAATCATGCGCTTCATACCACTGACCTGGCTGATCTCTTCTCGTTTTCGGTGCAAGAGCACTAGAAATTAATAGTCCTTCAGCTCGTAACCTCTCAGCAGCTCGTCGAAGAAAATTATTATACGCTTCTCGTTGATCACCAGGTAAAAATTCGAAATCAAAATGAACATCTGTATAGTTTCCAACTCTTCTCGTTTCAGCAATAATATTATCTAATAGTCGTTCTTGTACTGCTGTGCTTTGTAAAATATCCCTTCCTAATTCACCACTAAATTGACCTTCCTCTAAATTTGTGACAACCATCATTAAAGAAGCCCCTGTCTCCCGGGCTATTTCTGGGATTCCCTCTAAAGGCATCGGGTTTAACGTACCATCCCTCCGTGCTTCATAACTAAATGGAGCTAAGTACGTTAAATATGGTCCAGCACGTCTTGCGTCGCTTAATAGAGCCTCACTAACAGAAGTACCTCGCGGCTCAATATATGCGTTTGTTTCAATTCTACTTTTAGGTGTTGGTGGTATATATAACCTTAAGCCGATTGGTAATGGTTGGTTCACATCTAGTCTATTGACCTCGGCTAATGTTGTGTAGTTAACTTGAAATCGTTGTCCAATAGACCATAAACTATCCCCACTTCGTACCCAATAAAATCGCCCATATATAGGAATTACAAGTGCTTGACCGACAACTAGCTGATTCGGATCAGGAATTTCATTTGTAGTAACAATTTCTTGTACTGTAGTACCATACGCCTGTGAAATTCCCCAAAGCGATTCCCCTTGTCGAACGACATGAATTTGCAAGGGCATTCCCCTCCATGTTAGTTTTATACATTTCACTATATGAATGGATTGGCTGAAACATGTAGAATCGATAAAACTTATGTGAAAACATTTTTGCGTTTCTTTTCTCATAACAAATTAGCGAAATAATTTAAGTAAAGGAGTAGTTTGTTTGTATACTCCAGTATTGCTCTATTCTAGTTATCTATCTATAAGCCATGATTTTAAAACAGCAAAATACTCCCGAAACCAGAGCTTTACTTTTGCTACTTTTGGCGTTTCAGCCGAAAGTGTAGAAATATTGTTGAAACCTACTCTTTCTGCAATCATTTTTGCTCGAAACAAGTGAAAATCATTACTTACAATGACCACCGTTTTATTGTCATCTTCTATAAATGAATAGGAGTTCATCAAATTTTCATATGTGGTCGTTGATGTATCTTCTAGTATTATTCGTTCTTGTTCTATCCCGTGTTCTAACATAAAGCGTTTTATCGCTTCCGCTTCTGTTATGTCCTCACCAGGACCTTGACCACCTGAAGCAATGATAATTGTGTTTTGGTTTCCTTCAACATATTCTAAAGCCTCTAGAGCACGATAGTAAAGTGATAATGACATTCTTTCCCCATGAAGACGCGCTCCAAGTATTATGATGTAATCTGCATTTTCTTTCGGCCTTTCTGCAGCTGTGTTACTAATGAGTAGATGGACAATAATAAAATAAATGGCTAGTAAAATGGTGAATATCATAAAGATGCCCCTCAGTTTTATTAATATATGTTTGTTCATATCAAGTACCTCAATTTATGATTTATTGTGCTGGGTGATTATACATTTTGTTCAAGAAAAAAACGCACGATATATGCGCGTTTTTTAGTTCTATGTATTAATTGTTATTCCATCTTGCTACATTGTACTCTGTGAAATTAGTTGTTTTTACATCGATAATTTCCCATGTATTCCAACTTGCTTTTATTAGTTGAAACGAAATATTGCCTTGGAACTTTCGTTCTAATATAAATTGATCGTTCCGCATGAGTTCGTCTTTATTATACTCATCAAAAGAAAAGGTTACGGTCACATTAGCTTTATTTTCTTCCACATCTTTAATTGGATGGACATTAATAAATGTGTGTTGCACGATATGAGGATCGAGTTGATGTTCTAATACGGTATGCAATTCAATATTAGGAAGATTATATGCATTAGGTTCTACAAGTAAATCAAAGATTTTTGAGGCATCACGTTCCTTTAACCCATAAACTAAATTACCATTCTTCAATTCTACAAACGCTTTATCAATAATATCTTCTGGTGTCGTAAAAAACTGTTTAATGCCAATTACAAAAACTAAAACAAGGAAAATACATAGTAACGAAGGAATTAACTTATTTTTCAATAAATGATCCTCCTAATTATAATAATTTGTAAAAATTCAAAAAATTCACCTTACGCAATCCATCATACCACACAATAACCATTAAATGGTTAAACTTTTACAATTTTTTAGGGTTTTTAACATAGGAAAAAATGTTCAGAATCCTATTCTCTCCCATTCAAATAAACTTCCAGGATCTGATTTTCGGACAGGAGCGTATTCATCGTGTCCTACTACGTTCTCTCTGTTTCTTAAAACTTTTGGGTAACGCTCATACAAGTCTTCTAACAGTTTAGCTAAAGAGTCATATTGCTCATCTGTGTACCCTATATGAGATGTTGGAATTAGTTCATATTGACCTTCTTTCAAATTTAAACTCATTTCTTCTTTTGTTCCAATTGCCATAAGTTCAATTCCAATTGAATATTCATTCATATTATTTCGGTATTCCAAAAAATTAAGATCCATTCCTTTCCCTGCATGAAACGCTACTCTATTTTCATCTACTAATTGAAAGATATTACCTTCCCGATTAATAATATAATGTGCAGACACACCATATTCTTCAAACAAAGAGTAAATGTTTTCTAACATATATGGATTCTGTGGATTTCTTGCTGCGTTACTTGTGTAATGAATCATTACATGTGTAACTTCTGCAGTTCTCCGTCGCGAATTTTCGTCAGGTAAATAGTATGGTGTTATATGTAAAGATTCACTCGGATTTGTATTTGGCTTTTTATAAGTTAGTTCATCTTCTTTTTTAACTAATGAAACTTCCTCATCTCTCTCAACATTTGTGGTTGCAACGTTTGAACAACCGTTGACAAACATAACGACACATAAGATAGTTGCTATTTTCTTCATACATAACTCCTTTTTTAAGTCCGCAAATACTGTTTTATACCTTTATTGTATTATACTTATTACCTTCATACATCAAAAAAAGAAAAGCTAAGTAAAATACCTAGCTTTTCTTAATCACAATTTATTTATATTAGTAGTATCCGTAACCGCCACGGCCTACCCAGCTAGCACCAATAATAACTAAAAGGATAAACAATACTACCATTAACGCAAATCCTCCACCATGTCCTGCAACTGCTCCACTCATTGAACACCGCTCCTTTTGTTTTAATTTCGTTTACGGTTACAGTGTATGATGAAAATCTATATTTGTTTGGGCGCATTCAATTTTTAGGCGTTTTTTTATTTGCCTAAACTTAATATATAAAAAAGGAGTTGGCCATGAAGCCAACTCTAATTGTATTAAAACGCCCAATTTCCTTTACGGAATACTGGCTCTTTTTTACCATCTAGTGTAATACCATCTATGTTCATTTCAGCTGAACCTATCATAAAATCAACATGTGTTAAACTATCGTTTAAACCATGTGCTACTACTTCTTCATCACTCATGTTTTTTCCGCCTTCCACACAGAATGGATAGGCTTTCCCTAAAGCAAAATGGTTAGAGGCATTCTCATCAAATAATGTATTAAAGAAAATTAAATCTGTTTCTGAAATTGGAGACTGGTGCGGAACTAGAGCAATTTCTCCAAGATATGCTGAGCCTTCATCTGTCTCAATAAGTTTCTTTAATGTTTCTTCACCTTTTTCTGCTTTAAAATCAACTACTTTACCTTCTTTAAAAGTTAATGTAAAGTTTTCAATCAAGTTACCCGCATAACTTAGTGGTTTTGTACTAGAAACAACTCCGTTCACACCAGTTTTTGCATTAGCAGTGAAAACTTCTTCAGTTGGCATGTTCGCAATAAATGTAACACCGTTTTCATTTACACTACCGGCACTAACCCAAATATGGTCTTTTGCTAACTCAACCGTTAAATCTGTGCCAGGGGCTGTATAATGTAGTGCGTGATATTTCTTTTGATTTAAATGGTTAGCTTTAGAATCAAGTGTATCAGTATGTTTTTTCCACTCTGCAACCGGATTTTCTTGATCTACTCTAGTCGCTTTAAAAATCGCATCCCACAATGCATCCATTCTTTTTGTTTCATCTAATTCTGGAAATACTTTATCTGCCCATGCTTGTGTCGGCATTGCGATTATCGACCAACTATTTTTATCACTCATCATACGACTACGATATGGTTTTAGAACTTGGGATGCAGCCTTAGTAGCCGCTTGTATACGGTTTTGGTCAATGCCTTTTAATAAATCAGGATTTTTAGAATCAATATGTAAAAACGCTGCTCCCTCTTCTGCTAATTCGTTTTTCCCCTTAGACATCCAATACGGGAACTCGGTAAACGAATCTTCGGGAGCAATTTCGAATCTCATTTTTGTAAGTTCATCATCTAACCAATCAACCGCAACATGTTTTGCACCTTTTTCATATGCCTTTTTCGCAATGAGACGAACTAACTCAGCTGAAGAGATTGGGGCTGTTACTACTAACGTTTGCCCACTCTGAATATTAACCCCTACTTCAACAGCAAGAGCTGCATATTTTTCTAAATTACGTTGAAATGTCGACATGTATATTCTCCTTTTATGTCAATGTAGTTTAATATTATTTTTTTGGATAGCACTATTCTATTTTACATAAAAAATCGTTCCATGTTAACCCAAGTGCAATAGAAAAAAGATTGAAACTTTCCGACATTTTATTCGTATATACTTTTGTACATATGCTAGAAAAGAAAATTTTACACGTAGGAAGGTGAATATAATGGAAAAAATATTAACAGTTAGTCAACTTGCCAAATCTTTTAAAGAGAAAACTGTTATAAGGGACATTAGTTTTACTGTACACAAAGGAGAAATAATGGCCATACTGGGTCCTAACGGGGCTGGTAAATCAACAACTATTCGAAACATTATGGGGATTATGTTACCCGACGAAGGCTCAATTCAATTCCATACCCACACAGGAAAAGAAATTCCCCGCCATAAAATCGGGTATTTACCAGAGGAACGGGGTCTTTATAAAAATGTAAAGGTATTGGATTTATTATTATACTTTGCAGAATTAAAGGACTATCCAAAACAAAAAGCGAAAGAACGAGCACTAGCATATTTAGAAAAGTTTGATTTAAAAGGGAAAGAAAAAAGTCCTATTGAAGAGCTATCTAAAGGGATGGGGCAAAAAGTTCAATTTATCGCCTCTATTATACACGAACCTGAACTTTTAATATTAGATGAACCTTTTTCTGGTCTCGACCCTGTTAGTCAAGATGTTTTTAAGCAAGAAATAAAAACATTAGCACAAAATGGAACTGCAATTCTACTATCCTCCCATCAAATGAATCTAGTGGAGGAGTTATGTGACCGTTTATTCATGATACATAAAGGTAGTAAAGTAATATATGGTTCAATTAGTGAAGTAAAAGAGCAATATGCCAATTTCAAATGTACAATAAAGGGACGGAATGAATTGAACGAACTTCAATCATTACCAAATGTTACTAGTGCAGAACAAAACGGTGATGTTTCCATTCTTTACTTAGAGAAAAATGTACACATACCAGCATGGTTAAAGTATATTCCCGAACATATCTCTATACAAGAATTATCTGTTGATAGAATCTCCCTTCATGAAATATTTATTGGTATTGCAACAAATAATTTAGGATATAAAGAAGGTGTTATTCATGAATAATAGTTTTAAAGTTGCAAAATGGGAAATTAAGAGAAATATGATGAATAAATCGTTTCTCATATCGTTAATAATGACACCTGCGCTTTTTCTTCTTTTCTTTACAATACCAATGTTGTTTTCTAACAATCAATCTGATCAAATATCTATTCTTGTATATGATGAATTAGGCATTTGGGACGAAGTGGCACCGCTTTTAGAAACAGATACAATCGACGCGGTTGTGGCTCCTCCTTTTGAAAATGAAGAAATAATGAAAGCTAATTTAGAAAATTCTAGTAGTACAGCTTACATTTATATTACGGAAGAAGCATTCCAAAATGGCGAAATACCTATTTATACGTCTGATGATGTTTCCAACATGTTTGTTTATGAGGTGCAACCATTAGCGACGTTACTACAACAGCTTAAACTGGAGTCTATTGGACTAACAGACAGTCAATTAGAAGCCGTTTCACGAGGCGTAACATTAAACGCAATATCAGTGGAAGATATGACGTCTGAAGCCGATAGTACAACAGAACTATCCGGAGGGAATGAAGAAGCTACAGATCCTTTTAAACGTCTCATTCCGGGAGCTTTTGCAGGATTAATTTTATTCTCGATTGTTATAACAGGTATGATGATTTTCCAAAGTGCTTCTCAAGAGAAAAAAGAGAAAGTCGCAGAAATGGTTCTATCATCTGTTACTCCAAACGAACTTATGCAAGGAAAAATATTAGGTTATTTCGTATTAGGGTTAGTTCAAGTAACGGTCTGGCTTGCAATTGCCCTACCTGTCGTTCAGTGGAGAACAGAGATACCAATTTTTGAGTACTTGTTCGTTCCAGAATTAATTATACTAGTGTTTATTGCGGTAGCTGGTTATCTATTGTTTGCTTCTATTTTCGTTAGCATGGGGGCAACAGTCGAAGATATGACGGCAACTAGTAACTTCCAAGGAATTGTGATGATGCTACCATTTATTCCTTTTATATTAATAGGACCAATCCTTTCGGACCCTTCTGGAATAGTTGCAAAAGTAGGATCGTATATCCCTTTCTCAGCTCCAGGCGTTCTACTAATTAGACTTTCGACAATGGAAGATTGGCCATGGATGGACATCATCATTTCATTAGCCATTTTATTAGTTAGCATCTGGCTATTTATGAAACTAGCAGGAAAAATCTTTAAAACTGGCATACTCATGTACGGCAAAAACGCCACCCCAAAAGAAATCTGGAAATGGATCCGTCAATAAGAAAAGCGGAGGCGGCTCGTTCTGGCCCGTACAAACTGGACCGTTCCGGTAGGAGATAAAGGAAACACAACGAGCCAGAGGGCGAGTTGATGTTGACTTATCGTACGGACGGAACGGGAAGTTTGATAGGGCCAAGCCGACGGAGCTGGACAAGGAAAAGCGGAAGGGGCTCGTTTAGCGGCGACAAGCACAAGGCAAGCCGGCTAGAAGGTCGCTTTTTGACCTTCTGGACGGATTGACTTGTGACCTCGAGCCGCTAGCCCCTGCAGCTGGACAAGAAAAGCGGAGGCGGCTCGTTCTGGCCCGTACAAACTGGACCGTTCCGGTAGGAGATAAAGGAAACACAACGAGCCAGAGGGCGAGTTGATGTTGACTTGTCGTACGGACGGAACGGGAAGTTTGATAGGGCCAAGCCGCCGGAGCTAGATAAAGAAAAGCGAGGGTAGTACTAAAAGTCAGTAGAAACTGACTTTTAGTACTATTTTGTTCGTTACCCCTATATAATTCTAAATATTTATTAGTTGTAAGTTCAAATTATTAATTATAAGGAGTTGCTATAGATTGAGATTAAAACCAATTAACAAAGGATGAACACACGTATATTGATTCTACCTCGAATGAAATCTATACAAACAAAGTGGTGGAGAAACGATAGAGTTTTCTATTGAGTCTTATTGGACAGCCCTCTCTTGACAAAATATTTATCTATATAGGTAACTTATCATCAATCATGCTCATATGTTTCGTCATAAATAGTTTCTTCTATCGAAGTGCCGTCTGCATAAATAACTTCTACGTTAATTTTTGAAACTCCTTTTTCTTCAAGACTGAAATACCATTCGGTAATACCATGTTGATTCATTTTTATTAATGGTACTTCTTTTATTTCTGAATTTTTATAATATACATGGGCCATTACTTTTTCATATTGTAAAAAGGAAAAAAGGGCTGGTTCTTCACTTAATGTCCATTCAAAAAATAAAGTGTCTGTACTCTTCGTGTAACCATAGCTAGAACCATATGAATAGAATGGGGAATGGCGATACAATTCTGAAGGAATGTAGCCAATTTCAGAACTCTTTATAATTGTCCCATCTTGTACTATTTTATACAAATACGTATCACTTGGAGTTAAATATATGATTGCTTCATATATTCCGTCCAGCTTCTTTTCACTTTCTGCTTCCTGCCAATGACGATTTTCTTCAGACTTATACAGAAGTTTAATATTTGCATTACTTTCCACTTCTTTCAAACTAAATGCAGCCGTAAAAATCATCTTGTTCGGTTCAGAATTTACTGTGTCTGCAATGAACTCAATATGTTGTATCCAGCGGTCTTGTTCACTCCATTCATAAATCCTGTTTTGAACATCGTATAAATTACTCTCTATCCCACTCGTTACCATTGATATATAACTTTCAAATTCCATCTTCATTTTACCCATTTGCTGAATAGTGTAAAAATGAAGGCAAACACTAACTAACAGTAAAACTAAAGTTATTTTTAACAATTTATCCACGTTTCTCCCACCACCCTTTGTACGGTATATTCCTATATATTTAATATAGCAAACGATTATAACAGTAAATAGATAATTATAATTAATACAGTATGAGTCGTTCCTCTCTTGTAAATAATGAGAGAAACATAGTTTGGAGGAAATATATGAAAAAGCAATTTAATGAAGAAGTTTCAAATGAAATTAGACCTGTCGGTGGCTACACTGAGATATACCGTACACTATTTGGAGATAGAAATAAAAAAGACAACGATATTAGAAAAGTGATGGAAAGAAAAAAATAAATAATACTTTCTACTGAAGATAAATATTATAACAAAAGTAAAGACCCCTTATCGTTTAGGGGTCTTAACTTAATTCACACCATTACTTTACATATATCGTTTGCAAAATCTACAGGATCTTCAACGGATAAGCCTTCAATAAGTAGTGCTTGGTTAAAGAGAATGTTTGTAAATAATGCAAGCTTTTCTCTATCTTCCTTATAAGAAGATTTTAGTGAGTTGAAAACATCATGTTTTGTATTAATTTCTAAAACTTTATTCGCTTTTACTCCTTGATTATCAGGCATTGCATTTAAGATTTTTTCCATTTCAATTGTTATTTCACCGTCAGCAGATAAGCAAACTGGGTGTGAGCGTAATCGTTTTGATACTCGTACGTCCGTTACTTTACCACCAAGTATTTCTTTCATTGCATCAAAAAGTTCTTTATACTCTTCTAGTTCACTTTCTGTTTTGGAATCTTCTTTTTCATTATCAATACCTAAATCACCACTAGACACTGAACGGAATTCTTTCTCTTTATAAGTCATTAACATCTTAATCGCAAATTCATCAATGTCTTCAGTAAAGTAGAGAATTTCATATCCTTTATCAGTTACAAGTTCGGTTTGTGGTAATTTATCTATCCGCTCAATAGAGTCACCGGTAGCGTAATAAATATACTTTTGATCCTCTGGCATATTTGTTACGTATTCTTCTAAGGAAACTAACTTTTTCTCTTTTGATGAGTAAAATAATAATAAATCTTGC
Source organism: Sutcliffiella cohnii (assembly GCF_002250055.1). Lineage (NCBI taxonomy): Bacteria > Bacillati > Bacillota > Bacilli > Caryophanales > Bacillaceae > Sutcliffiella > Sutcliffiella cohnii. The sequence goes on along the minus strand of NZ_CP018866.1, from coordinate 1,979,419 downwards.
AACGTTTCTTTATTAGCACCGAAGTCTGCATATACGCCATATTTTAATTGACGACCAAAGGCTTTAAAGAAAGTCTCATAATTTTCTCTTGCATCTTTTAACATACTTTGAAGTGCACTTTTGATCTTTTTCGCTAAATTCTTTGAGATGAATTTTAATTGTCGATCTTGTTGAAGCATTTCACGTGAAATGTTTAAAGATAAGTCTTCGGAATCTACTAATCCTTTCACAAAGCTAAAGTGATCCGGTAATAAGTCTCCACATTTATCCATTATTAAAACGCCACTTGAATATAACTCTAACCCTTTTTCATACTCCTTTGAGTAATAATCAAACGGAATGTTTTCTGGAATATAAAGAAGAGCATTGTATCGAACTGTACCATCGACACTAACGTGAATATGTTTAAGCGGCTTATCAAAACCGTAATGTTTTTCGTTGTAGAAGTTTTCATAGTCTTCTGCCTTTAGCTCGTTTTTATTTTTGCGCCAAATTGGAACCATACTATTAATAATTTGTTCTTCTAGAACTTCCACATTTTCATTTTCGTTTTCTTCTTTCGGTTTTGATGTAGTGACATCCATTTTAATAGGATAACGAATAAAGTCTGAGTATTTCTTTATAATAGCTTTAAGGCGATACTCTTCCAAAAATTCATCGTAGTTTTCATCCTCGCTATTTTCTTTTAGCTTTAAGATGATTTCGGTTCCGATTGTTTCTTTATCTGTTCCTTCGATAGAATACCCATCTGCACCTTCTGATTGCCATTTATAGGCTTGATTACTTCCAAGTGCTTTACTGTTAACAGTTACAACATCAGCAACCATAAAAGCAGCATAAAAACCTACACCAAATTGTCCAATAATATCATGACCGTCTTTTGTTTCATTTTCTTTTTTAAATGCTAATGAGCCACTTTTAGCAATTGTTCCTAGGTTTGTCTCTAATTCCTCCGCAGTCATTCCAATTCCAGTATCCATAATGGTTAACGTTCTTTCTTCTTTGTTAGGGATAATTTTTATGTAATAGCTCTCTTTATTAAATGTAAGGGTAGCATCTGTTAATGCCTTATAGTACAGTTTATCGATTGCATCACTTGCATTGGAGATTAACTCTCTTAAAAACACTTCACGTTGAGAATAAATAGAGTTAATCATCATTTCTAACAATCTTTTCGATTCGGCTTGGAATTGTTTCTTTTCCATGATTTAATCTCCTCTCTTTCTGTTAAGTAATTACTTTAGCACTCTAATCATAAGAGTGCTAACCCACTATTTTAATAACATATTTTATTGATTTTTGTCAATAGAAGGGGTGAACTAAAAGAAGGTTAGTTGGAGAAATACATATAGCAATCAGGTAAAAAACTTAAAGAAGAGGCTGAGACTAATAAAAATAGTATGTCCCAACCTCTTCTGAAGTACTATTCAAATAACAGAATTTATTTTTTACCGTGTCTGCAATACCGTTTGTAACTGTAACGAAATCTCCGTTCCAAACTTCTCAAATTCTACTAAAAATCCATCATGCCCAAAGTCTGTTTGTACATAAATATAGTTTGCTACTTTGCCAACTCTTTTAAGTAATAATACTGTTTCTTCTATTACTGTAGGTGGATATAATAGGTCATGCGAAAAAGCCACCATCGTTAACGAACTCTCGATATTTTTTAATGCTTTTTCTATCCCATGTCTCTTAAATCCAATATCAAAAGAATCCATCGCTTGCAACAAACACAAATAACTATTTGCATCAAAACGTTTTACAAATTTTTCTCCTTGATATTTCAAATAGGAATCTATTTGATATTGGGATGCGTTCTTTTTTTCACGTTGGAAACGGTTGTTAAATAAACGTTGCGAACGATACGTAACAAGCCCTACCATTCTTGCTACTTCTAAACCTTTTATCGATTGTTCCTCATAAAAACCGTTGTTCCAAGCTGGATCATTTTGAATAGCGTGTCTTCCAATCGTATTGAATGCAATACCATAATCGGATAAGGTAGGGGTAACTGCCATCGGTATTAAATGTTTTGCAAAATGGGGATAAAGTATCCCCCATTCTAAAACTTGCATGCCACCCAATGAACCACCAATAATTGATAGCACTTCTGTTACTCCTATTTTTTCTAACGCTCTTTTGTGACTATGAACGATATCTCGAATGGTTATAGTAGGAAAATCCCCCCTATATTTTTTTCCTGTTTCAGGATTTATAGAAGTAGGACCAGTTGAGCCCGAGCAGCCTCCGAGCACATTCATCGTAATAACATTATATTTGTTCGTATCGATATAACGTGAAGGTCCGATAAGATCTCTCCACCAGCCAGGGGACACCGATGTCCCGACTGTTAAGTGGTTTCCTGTTAAAGCATGACAAACTATTATACTATCGCCATAAAGGTTCCCTACTCTTTCATAAGCGACTTCCACATCTTTTAAATGGACACCACTCTCCAATTCAAAGTCACCAATACAAACCTTTCCGACTTCGTATAAATTATTTGTTTGAAGCATCTCCAGCAATTGCCCCTTTCACAGTAAATCCAGTAGCTGAATAAAAGGCTTGATCTAAATCATTTTTTAAATCTTCAACGGATTCTATGCCAACCGATAAACGTATTAAATCTTCTGTAACTCCTGTTTTCTGTAAATCTTCAGAAGATACTTGCTGATGTGTAGTTGAAGCTGGATGTATAATGAGCGATTTAGCATCCCCGACATTCGCTAGGTGAGACCATAATTTTACACTATCAATGACTTTTCTACCTGCTTCTCTTCCACCCTTAATTCCAAATACAATAATTGATCCGTACGTATTGTTTAAATATTTCTTTGCTAAATGGTTTGATGAATGGTTTTCTAAACCTGGGAAAGTGACCCAATCAACAGCAGGATGTTGTTGTAAAAATGCAACTATTTCTTTCGCATTTTCATTATGCCTTTCCATACGTAAATGTAATGTTTCTAACCCTTGTAATAGAAGGAAAGCACTTTGTGGGCTTAAACATGCACCGATATCCCTTAATAGTTGAACACGTAGCTTTACAGCATAAGCTAATGGACCGAACGTCTCGGCAAATCGAAGACCGTGATAACTTTCATCTTTTTCTATAAAACCAGGGTATTTCGGTTGATCCCAATTAAAAGTTCCACCATCTACAACGACCCCACCGATTGTTGTACCATGACCTCCTATCCATTTTGTTGCAGAATGTACAACGATATCAGCTCCCCATTTAAGCGGTTGACATACATACGGTGCAAACGTATTATCAACAATTAATGGAACATTGTTTTCATGCGCAACGTTTGCAATCTCTTCAATTTTCAACACGTTTAAACTTGGATTGCCGATTGTTTCTGCAAAAACAGCTTTTGTGTTAGGGGTAATTGCTTCTCTAACTTTTTCTGGGTTTGTTGTATCTACAAAATGTACCTTGATTCCATATTTCGGTAGTGTGTTTGCGAATAAATTATATGTTCCACCGTACAGGTTTTCAGCAGCAATTATTTCATCACCAGCTTGAGCTATGTTTAATATGGAAAAGGTAATAGCAGCCATCCCAGAGCTTAACGCAACTGCCGCAACCCCACCTTCTAATAGCGCTATTCTTTGTTCAAAAACATCAACTGTTGGATTCGTAATTCTACTATAAATGTTTCCGAACTCTTTAAGTCCGAATAAGTTTTGTGCTTGTTCTGTACTCTCAAATACATATGAAGTTGTTTGATAAATCGGAACTGCTCGTGAACCTGTTGTAGGATCTACTTGTTGACCACCGTGTAATAAAACTGTTTCTAACTTATACTCTTGATTATTTGACATGTTACATTCCTCCAAAATTAATATTTTTTAAGTTTACTTTTTTTCTTGAATATCTATTGACTAGCCTACAATATCTACAAAAATAAAAACCTCTTCATAAGAAGAGGTTCATTTTCCCTCCTCTTATCTTCCAGACAAAAAGTGTCTGCAGGATTTAGCACCTTTCAAGTTTTTGAAGGTTGCTGGACGTCATCGGGCCTGACCCCTCGGTCACTCTTGATAAGAGTTTATAAAGTTGTAAATATTTTACGTTATGATGTCGTACAATAATATATTCCTAGTTGTCGCCACCTCCAAAAATTAAAAATCCTTTCTAAAAGATTAGAAAGGATTAATATGCAGTCCTCTCCTTATCTTTCAAACAATAATGTTTGCAGAATTTAGCACCTTTCAAATCGTTTGAAGGTTGCCGGGCTTCTTCGGGTCTGTTCCCTCCACCACTCTTAATAAGAAGTTTCATTTATTATTATGTTGTTAAATAAAATAATAACAATTTTAAATATTTTCTGTCAATAGTTTTTGTAATCTTTTTTAAAAACATACTTTTAATCTATGATTAGTATGTTCATTCTTCTGGTAATATTAAGTTTATTCCGCCGATTTTAGGGTAGAATTCACCTATAGAACCCATACCTCCAGAGTAATATTGATCTCCATCTTGATTACTAAACTGGAAGAATGGTTGTATATATACTATTTTCCCTTTTAGCTCATCAATATTTTTGGAGGATAATGGAATATATAGGAGCATTTCTCTTTCCGTCAATGTTAATGGTAAATTAAGAGGTTCACCATTAAATTCATCAAGTTCATTCGAGTATAATTCAAAATCATCATCAAATGTGTACATCATATTATTTATATCATTTTCTGTCATACCTGGTAGCCAAAACAGTATGCGTTCTAATACGTCTCCCTTTGGGCCATCTAATCTAAATATATAACCTGTTCCATTAAAACCTAGTAGGCCATTCATAACCCATCTATTATGACTAACTTGATCTTCATTACCTATTAACGTAAATTGGTACGTTTTATCCATTGAGAAAGTTTCTTCCATCCCGTTAACCTGTAATTGTAATGAATTCAGCATGTAGTTTTCATCAAAACTATCCTTTATCGAGGTCATTGTCCTTTCCCCAATTGTAACTTTAGATTCACCGTTTATCATCATTTCTACTTCTGAGTGAATGTTCCTTTTATACCACGGTAAATCCTCATCCACTTGTAAAATGTATTCCCCTTCCATTTTTGAGAAAACATTACCTTTGTCATCTCTAAAAATTAATTTATCAATAGTAGGCGTTTTTTGCCATGGATGAGCTTTTACCCACACAACAGGTAGTGAAAATGACGCAATTGGTATGTTCTCTTCCACTGTTAACACGATAGAGCCACCACTATTTAAAGGATATATTCCACTTGAAACATTTGATTGAGTACTCCACCAAACGATTGAAATAGTAAAACAAATAATCGTAAATAGGAAAACAATCAATATCCTTTTTAACATTGTGTTTCCCCCTTTCCTTATGTCATAATATTCAAACGTTTTAGGGTGGAAAAGGTTTCATTTTTTTTAATATAAAAAGCAAACTAATAATAGTTGAAACTTTTTTACCTAATATACCGTATATTAAGTAATCTTTAAAAAGGCTTGGCAACTACTTCTTAACCATTCAAATGGCCTTAGTATGTTAAAATATAAAAGAAATTGCACTTGAAAGGGTGTGGGTGGATGGATATTTATATTGCATCAACAATTATAGTGGCACTATCACTACTATATTATGGTTATGATAAGAAAAAAAGTTATGAATTAAAAGAAAAAGAATTAGAGCTTGAACATAAAAAATTGGAACTTGAAATTATGAAGCTCAATAAAGATGTGCAAACAAATAACGACGAAAGAAAAGATACACAAGTTTGATTGAATTCAAATTGTGTCTCTTTTTTTTGTCGTTACATCGCTAAACTATGAATATTAAAGCCTACCTACAAAAGTAACATCTTCTACTCTACGCCCATCTGCACCGCCACTTATGATTGTTTGAACATCTTGTATAACTTCTTGTAAAGAAACCGATTGTCCTTTTACTTTCGTATGCTCTTCCGCTACGAAAAAAGGTTGCGTTAAATATGCTTCAAGTTTTTCCCCTCTTTCGTACGTTTCTTTCTCTGAAATCGGGATTGCTTGATTTCCTCTTACTTGAACTAGCGCACGTAATTCACGATAACGACGTAATAATTTTTTTGCACGTTGTTGAACTGATAAGTGATTTTGATCAATATATGCTCCTTCTAATATAGACGAAGTAGAATAAATTGGATTTACGGCAGGGAATTTAAATCTTGCAGCTAAGTCCGCATCAAAGTGCCAAACAGTTTCTAACGGACCATATGGCATTTCTTCATCCATTACTTCTCCTTTTAGATCCAGAAGAATTGTCGTAACGTTTGAAATTCCTTCTTGCTCTAATCTCTCTTGTAACTCGAATGTCTCTCCAGTTAGTACATGCTCTCTATCGGTAGCAAAAAGAATATGATTGTTACTATTTGAACTATTTACTATTACTTCATGCGTTTCATTAATTGAATTTGATAGTATATCTACTAATGGATACAAATCTTGGAGCTCTGGATAAATGCCTTCTGGTTTTTGAAGTATTGTACGATATCCATTCTGTTTAAGATTATGAAACAACTCTGCAAGAACAACTAGTTGGCCCATTCCTGGACGAGCTACTAATCCGACCGTTCCTCCTTTCACTATAGGAGCAAATAAATCCACAACTTTAATACCCGTTTCCAACATTTCGATAGAATCTTCTCTAATTATTAGTTCGTCTAAACTACATTTCGCTAAAGATGCTAACGCAACAATTGTTCTAACTTCTGCTCTTCCAACTGGAATTTTTCCTGTACATAAATTAGAAACGGTAGCTGGTCGCAAGCCTACTGCTCGGGCAGCACTTGTTAAATTGGGAACCCTCTTTCTTAATAATGGGACATTAAGTTTTAAATTTTCCATCTTTTCTCCACTCCTTTTTTAATTTTAAGAAAAGTCTTGTTGTTACTTTAAATAGTAATTTATTTTACTATCTAAAGTCAACACATTATATGCGTAAACGTAATAAAAATTACCTCTTAAAGTAATTATTTTATAGTTTTATATTTACTCATAAAACACATGAGTTAATTATTTTACATATTTTCACATATATCAGACATAATAATAAAAAAGGAAAGGAAGAAACTAATGAGAAAATTTATATTTTTATTAAGTTTTGTCGTACTTGTCGTTAGTTTTGCTCCACTCTCTAATGTTCAAGCTCATTTCAACGGAGAAGGCTGGATAAACAAAGATGTAAAATTAACAGATTCTCAGAAAGAGGAGCTCGGGGCACTACATAAAAATGTGTTAATAGAGAAGAAAAACATCATTAACAAGTACGTTGAGTACGGTATAATACCACCTGATAAAGGGGATAAAATAATAGCAAAAATGGAAAAGCGTTATAAAAAAATGGAGGAAAATGAATTTATTCCTCAATGGGATAAGTATAAAAAGCATAAAAAGCACAATGAATAATATTAATTACATTTTTTAAAATAAAAAAACACTTGAGATCCTTTTCTCAAGTGTTTTACTTATTGAACGAGCGAGTGTTTAAACGCATATATGACTGCTTGTGTACGATCTTGGACATCTAACTTAGCTAAAATATTACTAACATGCACCTTAACCGTTTTAAGTGCAATAAACAATTCATCTGCAATTTCTTGATTTGTTTTTCCTTGGGCAATAAGAAGTAAAATTTCCATTTCACGATTTGTTAATTCTTCATGGGGAAGCTGTTTCGTTTTTTGTCGCATACGCTTCATCATCTTTCCAGCAACTTCTGGCTCCAATATAGATTGCCCATTATACGTAGAACGAATAGCATTAGCAATTTCATTCGCTTTTGATGTTTTTAAAATATAGCTTGTTGCCCCTGCTTCTAAGGCAGGATATACTTTTTCGTCATCTAAGAAGCTCGTAACAATAATTATTTTCGCATCTGGCCATTCTTCCATTATTTTTTTCGTTGCCTCAATTCCATCCATTTCTTTCATCACTAAATCCATTAATATAATATGTGGTTTATGTTTAAGAGCTAAGTCTATTGCAACTTTCCCGTCATCCGCTTCCGCTATAACTTCAATATCTGGTTGAGCAGACAAATAGGCTGCGACCCCTATTCTTACCATTTCATGATCATCTACTAGTAAAACTTTAATCATCATCTTCACCCTTTAAATCAATCTTTGGAACTTTTACTTCTAAACGAGTTCCTTGTCCTTTTACACTAACAATTTTCATAACGCCACCAATTTCAAGAGCACGATCATACATATTTTGCAATCCGTAGGAACCAGCTTTTTCAGACTCTACATCAAATCCAATCCCATCGTCCTCTATTCGCAATATAATGAATTGATCTCGTTCGATTAGGAGTACTTCCAAACTAGCTGCTTTGGAATGACGTAATGAGTTAGAAAAGGATTCTTGTACAATCCGGAATAGATGGTCCTCCACACCTTTATCCATTCGAAATTTTTCTAGTTTCCAACTAAGTTCCATTGGTATCTTATGTTGTAATTCGATTAACAACTCTTCTATTCCTTCTTGCAATGTTTTACCTTTTAAAGCAACTGGTCGTAAATGTAAAAGTAGTGCTCTCATTTCTAACTGAGATTGTTGTATCATTTGTTCAACAAGGAGTAGTTGTTTTGTTTGATATTCTGCAAGCTCCGAATTATTTTCTGTAATAGCAGACATTAACATAGAAGCAGCAAATAACTGTTGGCTAACCGAATCATGTAGTTCTCGTGCAAGTCGGTTTCTTTCTTGTGAAATGATTTCTTGTACTCTATTTTCCATATCAACTGCTTTTTCATTTGCCAGTTTTTGAGCTAATTTAGCTTGTTCTTTCATTTGCATATTTATTTTATGGAGGATTTGTTGTACCATATCTAATTCTGGAACGGCTTGTTTATCCATTAAACTTCTTCCTTGTTCAATATGTGTTACTTGATCGTAAACGGTTTGCCATTGTTTTTTTTCAAAAACTCCAGAAAGAAGTCCTGTTATAATTCCGATTAAGAAAATAATACAACTACTAAAAAGCATAAGCGGTAAATCAAAAACTTTTACTTCCCAAAAAGAAGCCCAGTTCATAAATGGAAAAGAATAAAACAAGATAGCCCCAATTGTTATTAAACTGAGTAACGATATAAGAAAACCGATGACAACATACCGTTGTATTATATTCATATTCTCTTCACCTCTAATTTACCGACAAGTATAGAGGTGTTTATTTTTACTTTTTGTTGAACTTGAATATACTTTTCTGTTTGATATCGAATTGATTGATTAAACCTTTTTTCGTCATCGTTACCTAAAATATGTGTTGTACCAACTAACGCAGAATGTTGGATAGAAATCTCTACTTCATACGGAACTAAAATTTGTACATTACCTATTATGTTTCGGACAAAAATAATTGCTTCTCCTTTTGGTAAAACTGTGTTACTCAAATCAATTATTGTATCACCAATACCCGTTTGAATGTTAACATCTTCCCATGTGTAGGAATGATTCGGTGTTTTTTGACTACCAAATATTTTGTTCGTAAACCAGGGTTTAATTGTTTGCAAAGGCTCTATAACTTCTTCCATTAAAGGTTCGATTCGCTCAGGTTGTTCCTTACTGCGAGCCACCTTCATAATTAAATACGCTATTGCAGCTAAAATAGCATACTTAAACGTTGTCATATTAATAACCGTAAAAAATACTGAAACTCCACCAATTACGAAAAAAACTTTTCCTAAAAAAGTATGTTGATATTTTCTACCGAAATACATAAATCCAGTTGAAAAAAGAAGGGAGATTAATAAGCCACTATTAAGAAATAAAATTTCTATTGCAAAGACTAATATACCAAACAAAAATAAATACATTGCATATTCTTTACTTTCTTTTTTCACTGTAGCTCCCCTCCTTTTTGTTACTCAAGTGTCAATTATTGTTGTGTAATGTATTAATATTGATTTTTACTAGCCAAAAAAGGCGTAAAATACGCCCTTTTATACTCCTTAATAGAATATCAGTTTTTACGATAGATTAGAAACAGTTTTCTCTTCATTTTGGAATTGTTTTTCTAGTTGAGCAATTTTCATATCGATCGTATGCTGGTGGTAGCTATTATTGACTTTTGTTTCTAATCGTTCTAAATAATTTTCCATTTCATTAAATTTATTAAGAGATTCAGTAGTGTCATTAGACTTTAAAATCGAATTTATTCGATGATTTGCTCGGGCAACATTTTCTCGTCCCATTAATTCCATTCTCTTAATGTACATATCTTTCAATTTATGTTTCATCACTTCATATTTTTGTTCAAGATTTTGTAAATCTGCCTTTGCCTTTTCTAATGAGGCGTGTAAATGACTTGCTCTTTCACTATATTGCGTTTGTTCTTGAATAGCAAACTCATATAATTCCATTTCTTCTGCTTTGAGAGCAACTTCCGCTTGATATTTTCGTTTTTCACTTAAACTTTTTGCTTGTTCATATTCTTTACGGAACTCTTCTTTTAATAAACCTTGTCGTTCTACTAATTGTTTAACCTTTTCGACTTCTTTTTCACAATCTCGTAAATATTGATTTAACATGGCAATCGGATTTTTCTCTTCTTTTTTGTCCAACACTTCATGAAAATCTGCAGCTATTGAATTTTTAATTCTTGAAAATAAATTACTCATTACTATTCCTCCTATTATTTAGAATTTAAGGCTTTCCATTGGTTTTCAAAGTTAGTAAACGGATCATTGTTATTCATTTCAGTGGAAACTTCTTCTTTTTCGTTGTTCAGCTTTTTATATACAACGTATAATACATAGGCCGCTAATATGGCAAGGATCGCTGGAACATTTGCTATTGTTATCGAAATGGCAAAAAATCCGATAATAGCCCACAATACTTTTGTTCCTGTAGAATTTGTTTTTAAAAATCCTTTTACAGCATAGTAAGATACAACAGCGCTAACTGCTAAACCGAATAGTGGTCCAATATTGCCTAACAATACGAAGAAGGCAACTAATCCTAATAAAAATAAACCTAATTTTTTCATTTGTCTTACTCCTTTCTTTTCTTATATTGTTCATGTCTCTATCTTATCTTGATATCTAACTTCCTATAAGGAGCCTTAGCTATATTTTGAAGTAAGACTTGGGGCTTATGAGGAATAGGCCTATAAAGAAACGCACAAAAAAACCTTGGAGCTAATTACTCCAAAGTTTTTTGTTAACTGGTTTTATTAATAGCAAAAGTTCATGTAGTTAAGTGATTGCGGAAATGATTGCACCAGTGGCTTGAATCCAACTTCCGGTCATATTTATATATTTTCCTTCATGCTCTTTATTTCGTAAACCGTAAATTCCACCGATTGCTTGTAATGAGTTACCGATAGCTTGAAGCATATACCCATTAATCTTTAAGACTCTTTGCACATTAAATTCACTCTGTAATTCATCCACAAAAGCTAAAGATGCACCTAGAGCTTGTATCCAGTTTCCAGAAATGACCAGTTCCGCACCGTCATCTTTATTTAAAATCATTAGTATTCCAATAATAACAGTAACATTACCAACTGCTTGTATTTCATTTCCAAGTTTAGTTAACGAAAAGTGTTCTATTACATCCGCTTCTACAGCGTTTCCCGTTGCTTGTAAAACATTTCCGATTAGATTCCATTCATTATGCGCTACAGAATCTTCTATAATTGGAGGTGTACTTCCTAGTGCTGAAATGATGGTACCTACTGCATTAATCCACCCACCGAACGTACCTAGTTCTTCGTTCGCCATTTACATAACCGCCGTTCTTTCTATAATATTCTATATTATTCAAAAACGACTCAGACGTTTATCATTATAAAAATGGTAACGAAAACAAACTAAATAAAAATATGAAAACGGAAGCTAATAAAAACGGATGAATATAGTAGCGTTCATTATCTTTTTTTTCGTTTTGGTGCTTAACTACATATATATTGCTGACATAAGAAAGAGCCATAAACAGTAAGCTTACACCAAAAGTTATATTAATTAATTTGAAAGGTAACAGCTTATATAAGACATATGTTGTCGTCATGATTATAAAAATAAAAAACATTGCAGATACTATATACTTTTTCATACACCCTCACCTATTTGTTTAGACTCTCCCTTAATGAGTTAAAGTTCATACTCCCACTCTTCTTTTAATAATATGTATAAAAATAGTAAATAGTTTTCCTTTTCGTTTTGAGATAATGTGCTTAAATTAACCCCAGCCTTCGGTAAAAGTATGATTGCTAACTTTTCCGTTATATCTACTCGTTCATTATATGGAAGTTGCAAGAAGCGATTATAATATACCTTTACTAGCTCCCAATCTTTTTGATTGTAGGAAGAAACCACATCTTTATCAAGTAATTGACTACCAATATAAAGTCCACGTAAGTTTAATTCTTCCTCCATTGAACTCTTTTTATCCTTTTTCTTCTTACTTCTTTCATGTACGACAATCGTTCCTGCGACTATGTCACCTACTCGTTTATGTTTTGAATGGAAAAAGACCATAATCATTCCAATAAAATATGACGTTGGTAAAGCGTCTATTATTCGTAATAGATTCCGTATAATGCTTGATAATAAAGTTAAACTATGACCGTTTTCTTGAATGACTCTAATCCCAATTAGTTTTTTACCAATTGTCCTTCCTCCATAAAAAAATTCTAAAACAAAAAAATATCCCCATTGAATAACAAATATACTAATAATTATTACTGCAAATAAAATCGAAGAACCATCTGCAAAAATGGATATACTTTCATCAATAAAATAAAATAGGAGGAATAGTAACAAATATGTAATTGTAATTATGGCTTGATCGATAAGAAAGGCAGCTGCTCGACTTCCTAATCCAGCAAGTGAAAATTGCACAGAGACAAATTCTGGTGTTTTAATTTCTAATTTATTTTCCATTTTCAACAACCCCTTTTCTATGGGTGCTTCCTATTTTTCTCAAAAATTATTATAATATAAAAAGAAGTAAATATTTTTTAAATGTTCCATTTTTTTAATAATGATAAGTGGGTGAAGGAATGAATGTTAATCAATACGTAAAGCTCCATCGAAACGATTGGAAGCTGTTAGAAGAACATATCCTCTTATTACAAAGAGGAAAACATTATGATACGACTAGTCTAGAAAACTATTATAAATTATATAGAAAAGCGACACAGCATTTATCGTATTGTCAAACATATTTTCCTAACGAAGAAGTAACTTTATATTTAAACGGGTTAGTTTCGAAAGCACATAATTTATTGTATAAAGACCAAGTTTCAAGTTTACAACAAATTAAAACTTTTTTTAGCACAACCTTTATCCGATTATTTATTGAACAATGGAAGTTTGTATTAGTTGCTGCATTGCTTTTTATTATAGGAGGGATTGGGAGCTTTATCTCTATCGTAACGGATCCCTTACATGCTTATACAATTTTACCAAGTTCTATGACAGACGCTATTGATCCAAGTAGCATTGGACAACATGATGGCGCTGTTGATTCTTCCCTTATGTCAGCAGCGATTATGACGAATAATATTCAAGTTGCCATTTTAGCTTTTGCTGGTGGCATTACATTAGGTATATTAACTACATACGTATTAATCTATAACGGTATTATCGTTGGTGCAATCGCTGCAATATATTGGAACGCTGGAAAAACATATGAATTTTGGGCATATATCGTACCTCATGGCATGATCGAATTAACAGCCATATTTATTGCAGGAGGTGCCGGTTTACTAATGGGCTATAAACTTTTTGTGCCAGGTGTCTATACTCGTGGGTATCAGCTAAAAGTACAAGCAAAACGATCTGTACAATTATTATTAGGAACGATCCCTTTATTTGTAATAGCAGGAATAATAGAAGGTTTCATTACTCCTGCCCCCATTTCTCTTGAATTAAAATATTTTGTTGCAGTTATTACTGTGATTGGACTAGTAATTTATATACTAGTCGGAAATGCACTTTGGAAAGCAACAGCTTATAATAACCCTCGATTTAATAGATCTATATAGTGTGAAACAACAACTGGAGCTAAACGCTCTTCTTTGGCCTCCATCATTTGGAGGCCGTGCTTTTCCCACTTAGCAATTTGATTACGCTTAAATAAAAATTGTTGTTGAGCAACACTCTTAATCATCGCTACTTTTTCAATTGTTAATTCACGCTTTATCATTTTTTGCAACGTTAAATCTTCTACACCAACTAATAAAAATAAGTGACGCTTCCGTAGACGAACTAAATAAGGTAAAACACTTTCTTCGTAAAGAAACGTACGTACATCACTAAATAAGATTAATAAACTCCGCTTTTTTTGCAACATTTGCAAATGCTGGAACATCAATGCGTAATTAGATTCAACTTGATCAACATGAATATTGTAAATCGATTTAAGTATAGTTTGTAAATGAGCCATTCCTTTTCCAGGTGGGACATATACTTTAACGTCTTTAGAAAATGCTAGAATAGAAACATAATCACCGTTATTTAACGCTGCGGTTGCTACCGTAATTGCTGCTTCCATTGATTTTTCTAAACGATTACTCTTCGTTAACTCCGTCCCCATCATTCTTCCACAATCAATAAGAAGCGTAATATATTTTCCATGCTCTGGCTCATATTCATTCGTCATTATTTCTCTTAATTTCGCAGTTTGCCGCCAGTTAATTTTCCTCGGATCATCACCTAGAGAGTAACTTCTAATTTTTGAAAATTCTCCTGCCCCACTAATTTGCTTTCTTATTTTTTCACCATCATATAATAAAAACTTTTGAGCATTTTCTAAATATCTCTTTGAGTCCGATAAATCCGGTATAACTCTAATACTAGCTGATTTATCAACAACCATTTGCTTTTCCCAAAGCCCTAAATTACTTTTATATCTTACATAAACTTTGTTTAGCGTATAATTCCCTCTTATCTGAGCACTTGTGTCATACAATACAATTTCTGTTTCCATCGGTTTTATAGTCCCTTGGAAGGGGCTGGAAGACCGAAAATTTTGGGGAAGTCCGTCTTTTAAAGTGTAGTGAATAGCTTTGTTAGAGTTGTTTATCATTTGAATTTGAAACGTACATAACTTACCTCTCTCTATTTCGTCCGGCACAATTCTATTTAAATGGATTTCCTTTCGCTTAGGTGTATAAGCTAAATCAATTAAACTAATAAAAAGTGCTAACAAACTAAACACGAATAGCATAATGGAGACTTGAATAAAAACACCGACCATTACAAATGTTACGTAAATAATGCTTAACAACACAATTAATTTTTTAGTGGGAACAATACCTCTATCTTGGAACAGGAATCGAGCCAACAATCTCTTCCAATACTTGATCAACGGTCGCACCCTCCAATTCTACTTGTGGCGATAATTGTACTCGGTGTCGCAAACTTGGACGGGCAACGATCTTAACGTCATCAGGCGTAACATAATCTCTTCCAGATAAAAACGCCCAAGCTTGTGCCGCTTTACCTATCGATATTCCCGCTCTCGTACTAGCACCTATCCGAATTGCCTCTGTTTCACGAGTTTTTCGAACAATTTGTAATACATATTGTAATACACTATCACTTATCGTGACGTCTTGAATCTGTTTCCGTAATACTAGGAATTCTTCCATTGATATAACTTCTTCTAACGTAGAAGTATTCCAATTATTTTCTAAAACTTGCCTTAACACTATTTTTTCCTCTTCAAAGCTAGGAAAGTTAACTAGTAGTTTAAATAAGAAACGGTCTTGTTGCGCTTCTGGTAATGGATATGTACCTTCGTATTCGATAGGATTTTGCGTTGCAACGACAAAAAACACGTCAGGTAGTTGATACGTTTCACCTTGAATAGTCACCTGCTTTTCTTCCATTGCCTCAAGTAGTGCTGCCTGTGTTTTAGCAGGCGTTCTATTAATCTCATCAGCTAACAAAATATTTGTAAAAACTGGCCCTTTTATCGTTTGAAAGCTGTTATTTTGCATATTATAAATCGTGCTCCCAGTAATATCACTCGGGAGTAAATCAGGTGTAAATTGGATTCTTTGAAATCTCCCACCTAAAAAAGTTGCAAGCGCTCTAACCATTTGGGTTTTTCCTGTGCCTGGTACTCCTTCAAGAAGGACATGTCCTCCAGCTAATGTAGCAGATAGTAGTAATTTCAAATTCATTTCTTGGCCAATGATTCTTTCTGAATATTTATCTAGTAAAGTTACTATTTTCGTATCATTCATCATTCTTCTACCTCTTTCCTTAATTGATCTATTTTCTTGGACCAAGTTAAGTATTCTTTCTTCGTTAACGATTTAGATTGTAATACTTTCGGCAATTGATTTAACAAGCTAGCTAATTCTTTATTAGAAATTTTCGAGCATTTTTCCTCTATTCTTTGCTGAACATCCTCCCACTCTTTATAAGTAGCTATTCCCCACTTTTCTTGCATAATAGCACGAACATAGCTTGCCTGATATTGGAGGGATTCTACATATTTGTTTCCGCGAATATACCAAGCTGATAACGCCCGAATACTTTCATCACTAAAACGTACCATTTCTTCACGTGGTGTTATAATCGTTCCAAATCGTTTTCCTTTATGTAATAACCATAGGAACACTATTATTATGCTATGCAAAAGTAATAATATAAACCATGTTGGATATACTTCCCAATAGCTCGTATTAGGATAATGAACGTAATCATTGAAATAGATAGCATTTGGTTCTTCCAATTCTTTTAAAAGTGTAACAAGGATTGGAATATGGTCTTGTTGTAGTATGGTTCGGTTTGTTACCCAACTACTACTATTTACAACAATTAATGAACCATTACCGTATTGACGTTTCAGCGCTACAACACCATATTCATCTTGTAATAATAGTTCATCACGTTCTTCATTTAAAACTAATCGATATGGAGATGTTATTTCTGCTGAGTACGTACGCTCTTTGTAATCAGATAAGGTGTTGACTATATTGGATGAGGTATCGCTACTTTTTACTTGTAATGAAAATAAATTTGCAGGATTGTCCTTCAAAAGTATAATCGTGTTTCCATTCTTTAAAAATTGCTCATAGTACATTAATTCATCACTATTTCCAAGCGATCCTACACCTATAAGAAAGAGAACATTGTTTGATGAATCTGGTAATAGGTCTGGTGAATAATTCCACCGTTGAACTGACTTGTACTCTCCTCCTAAATACGTATAAAACGCTTTCACACCAGTAGGAGATGGTGAATCCGACATAAATGGTACAAGCTGTTTCTCTTCTGGTGTAAAGGAAATATATGCCGCAATGAGAAGGAGAACTAGGAAAAGAGAAAGTATGAACCATGTCTTTTTTTGTGAGTTTAGTAGTTGCATATTATCTTCCTCCTTAGCTCTCTTTTATCCAACTAACAACTTCATCGCGAAATAATAAATATTGTTCTTTTTTCACATCTTTTTCTCCGTATGTCGCTTGATCAAATAATAGTGCGAGCTTTTGAAATAATTTTGCCACTTCGTTATTTTCCTTCTTTAACTCCTCATAATATTCCCAGTTCGTTTTCCATATTTTTGCTACAACCCATTCTCGTTCATGGAAGTATAAAAGAAAAGCTAGAAATAAATGACGTGTAGCTAAAGAATAGTTCCCCTCATTCTCTTGCTTTTCCGCTTCCTGTAAATGCTTATGAAAAGACCAATTTAGCTCATTTTCACGTTGAAGAGGTTGCGATAGCTCGAATGTTCTTTTTTCCATTCTCTTCTTTAACAATATGAAAAACAATACGATCACGACAATGACAATCATTCCTATTAGAATAAATCCAGGTATTCCGTTACTAGTACCTATCGGAGCACTCCAATTTAAGTTTTCTTCAAGCCACATTAAAAAATTATCCCAAAGTCTCTCTAATATACTTCTATTATCTTCATAATAAACTTGATATTCTTTTCCATTCAATATCGATTCCAGTTGTTTCCTTGCCTGCTCTTCATTTTGCATATTCTCACCTACTTTTGGGAAACAAAATTAATAGATTAATAATTATCAATTAAATCTTTTAAATCATCTGCATCATGTCTTGTTTTACTATCAAAATACATAACAGAATATCCTACCGCAAAAACCATTGTTGTAATTAAGTTCGTCACACTTAAAATTAGTGAGAATAACACACTACTCCCTAAAAAGGATCCGAACGTTACCTCAATAGCTGTTGATATTGCTGTAATAATTAAGAAAAACACGACGTATAACCCAATTAATGGCCATGTTCTTCCACGAGTTAATCCCCAACTTCTACTAAAGCCTGGTGCCTCCTCATCAATAACCGTTGAGCCAAAGTAAAAACCCCATCGTGTTAATAAATACAAAAACGGAATAGCTAATAAAAGCAAAAAGATAAAAATGAGGAAAATACTTGCTATCGGATTGATAAATATCATCGAGAATCCAAAGAAGCTAATTAAAAATATTCCTGCAACGAATAATAGGAACAAAATTAATCCAAATAAAATAGTACTACCCACCATTGGCCAAAAACGAGTAAAGGACTTTTTAATAAGTGTCATATATGTAAACTCTTCATTATTTCGAATGGCGTTTACTCCATGTAATATTGCACCGTGTGCTACTGGATAAACAAAAATACTAAGCAAACCAATTAATATAATTGCTAACTCAGAACCTAAGTTAGTATTATTCACTTCGTAATAATATTCGTCATCCACAAACGTATTAAACATTTGTTCAAACCAATTAGAACCCGCTGCTACATCGCGAATAAAACTAGTACCTGTAGCAAATAAAATGATTGCTTCCAACAATAATAAAGGACCTATTAATATGAGAAAAATTAATAAAAAATCTTTAAAGTTATTTTTACTAATCTGAAAAGTTACATCTAATATTTCCCCAAATTTTTTCGGTCTTGAAAATTGCTTGTTCATTGTCCCATCCCCCTATTATTTAAAACCCAAATGTTGTCAGTATTAGTTTATTTTATCATTAGTTAGGAAGATTGAAGAGTAGGAAAACTGAATTTTTTCATTATTTATTAAATTTTTTTGTAACACATAAAGGAATAGTGGTATCTTTCTTATAAACATGTATAAAGGAGAGATTTTATGCTTCATCATATTGAACTGTATGTTTCAAATTTAAATAGGTCAAAGCAGTTTTGGGGTTGGCTTTTAGAAGATGTACTACATTATGAAAAGTATCAAGAATGGGAAAGTGGAATTAGTTATAAATACGAAAGTATGTATATTGTTTTCGTTCAAACAGAACAACGATTTTTGGAGCCTTCGTACCATCGATGCAGAGTCGGTTTAAATCATTTAGCATTTCAAGTTCGTAATCGAGAAAAAGTGGATGAGATTACAAAGCTAATAGAACAACGTGAGCTGAAGATTTTGTATAAGAACAGCCATCCTTATGCAGGCGGGAATGATCATTATGCAGTATACTTTGAAGATCCTGATCGCATAAAAGTTGAAATCGTAGCAATGTCTTAACTTTTATATTCAGCTTGGTAAGAATTTTCTTATAGCATATTTTTCACTTTTTGAGTGATTCTATTAATAGTTTGAACATTATAAGGGGGCTTAAACAGTGAATATTCAACGAGCTAGAGAAATTGCAGAATCTGGAGATTTAGCAAAAGTAACATTAAATGGCATTCCTGTATACATACAGCATGTGGATGACGATGGAGATACAGTCCGAATTTATCCACTAAATGATCCGCAAAATGAACAAAACGTATCGGTTCAACAATTACAAGAAGGTTGAAATTTCGCTTCAACCTTCTTCTTTTAAAATTTTTAATTCGCTATAAATACTAATCGTATCCTTCATCTTCATTCTAACTAATCCACTTGAGGATGGTGCGACAAAATCAATTGTTCCTTCTACCACACAATCTTCTTGTTTTCCCCAAGGGGCTTTTTTCTTGCCGCTGAGCTGCAAATAAACACCTTTACCAACATAACAAACAATTTTCGGACGATATTTCTTTATTTTATTTTTCAATGTTTCTTTTCCTTCTGCATACTCTTCTTTCGTTATTTCATCGGCAGCTTTCGTTGGTCTAGCAACAATATTCGTTAACCCATATTGAAAATCTAAAACTGTGTAATCTTCGGATGGGTGCAATTTTTTAGGTGTTAAGCTTGATTCGTGAAGAATTTTCCAAAATCGATTATTCGGATTTGCGAAATGATGCCCCGTCTCACTAGACATAATACTCGGATTAAACCCAACAAATAGTATTTCTAAATTGTGTTTTATATGGTCTTGCACTAATTTTAGCTCTTCCACTTTTTACATTCCCTCGTGTTTTAGTTTCTTTCGTAAATATATTGTTCCTCCAACGAGTAACGCTAGTCCTATTAAGAAACTACCTATCAATATCATATCTAATTTATACCACGCCTCGATGAAATAAACCGCTATCGCAATTAGAAAAATACCAATTTGGTAACTAATAAAAGAGAATAAATACTGTTTATTATCTTTCATAAAAAAATCCCATTTAAACCAACTATATATTGCTGCACCTATTGCTAAATAAAATATCACTTGTAGTATTATTGGAGATGCTGTTTCCATTGTAGTTCCCACCCTTTTTATACGTATAAACTATTTCTGTTAAAGTATAGCATACGTACTTTTACTTTTACGCTTCAAAACATTGAAAAAAGCGATAGTTTTACCTATCGCTTTTTGTTCTCTCCTATACTGTTGGCTTTTTCTTTAATAATCCGACCATTAGTGCCGTTATGACAGAACCGATGACGATAGCTAATAAATATAAAAGCATACTTCCAGAAACGATTGGAACTACGAAAATACCACCGTGTGGAGCTGGTAAACCAATTCCGAAAACCATTGTAAGTGCACCTGCTACTGCTGAACCTACAACTGCAGAAGGAATTACACGCATCGGATCTGCTGCAGCAAACGGAATCGCCCCTTCTGTAATGAAACTTGCTCCCATAATATAATTCGTTTTTCCAGCTTCACGTTCTTGTTTCGTAAACTTATTTTTGAACAAAGTTGTCGCCAACGCTATTCCTAATGGAGGAACCATTCCACCTGCCATAATTGCAGCATGTGGTGCATAGTTTCCGGCGTCAATCATAGCAATCCCAAACGTAAATGCTGCCTTATTAATTGGACCACCCATATCAATGGACATCATTGCTCCAAGTATAAGACCAAGTAAAATTAAATTACCCGAGCCTAAACCACCTAATATTGAAATTAAACCTTCATTGAAAGCTTTTAAAGGAGTTACAATATATAGCATAAACATCCCAGTAATAAAGATACCGAAAAGAGGGTAAAGAAGCACTGGTTTTAACCCTTCTAGAGAGGCCGGCAAACCACTTAATGCTTTTTTAATTCCTAACACAATATAGCCTGCAAAGAAACCAGCGATGAGTCCTCCTAAAAATCCGGCCTCACCAGTTGACGCAATAAGTCCTCCAATCATACCTGGAGCTAGACCTGGACGGTCGGCGATACTCATTGCAATAAATCCGGCTAAAACTGGAATCATTAGACCAAACGCATTCCCACCACCGATAATCGATAGCGCTTCTGCAAACCAATGGTAGTCCGGGTGATCCGGATTAGCAGCTTCAATTCCGAACATGAACGATATAGCGATTAATATTCCTCCACCTACGACAAACGGAAGCATATTAGAAACACCGCTCATTAAATGTTTATAAAACTGTGAGCCGCCTTTTCTATTTCCTTTTTCCTCCTCGTTAGAACTCTTGCCACTACTAACAAAAGTTGTCCCTTCCCCACGCTTAGCTTTTTCTAGCAATTCCTGTGGCTTCCTAATCGCTTGTGCAACTGGGACTTCAATTATTTTCTTTCCTGCAAATCGTTCCATCTCAACTTGCTTGTCAGCCGCTACAATGATCCCTGCTGCCGCCTCGATATCACTAGCTTTTAATTTATTTTTAACACCACTTGATCCATTCGTTTCAACTTTAATGGATAATCCTAATTCTTTTGCTTTATTTTTTAAAGCATCAGCAGCCATATACGTATGGGCGATTCCAGTTGGACAAGCTGTTACCGCCAAAATCATACCAGCTTCTTCTACTACTTCTTTTTCCTCTTCTTTGAAAAGTTCTTTTTCCTTTTCATTTATTATATCGATTATTTCTTGTTTACTATTTGCTTGTAACAATTGATTTCGAAAATTAGTATCCATTAGCATCGAGGATAACCGAGATAACGTTTCTAAATGTGCATTGTTAGCTCCTTCGCTTGCAGCTATCATAAAAAATAAATGACTAGGTTGAGAGTCTAGAGATTCATAGTCTACTCCTGCTTTTGAAATTCCAAATGCAATTGCAGGAGTTTGAACTGCCTTAGTTTTTGCATGTGGAATCGCAATACCTTCTCCAATTCCCGTCGTACTTTGGGCTTCTCTTTCTTTTATTTTCTGCTCAAATTCTACTTTATCTTGAAGTTTTCCCGCTCGATCTAACGTATCAACAAGTTCGCGAATAACACTTTCTTTTGAACTTGCCTTTAATCGAAGGGATATCGTTTCTTCTGTCAATAATTGTGTGATGTTCATTTTTTAATGTCCTCCAAATTTACTTCCTGTAATACTACTTCATTAAGTAATCTCTCAACCTCTTCTTTTTCACAAAGGTCATGAGAAAATGCAGTCGCGCTACCAGCTGCAATTCCATTTTGTAATGCATGCAAAATATTTTTTTCTTTACTGTATCCTGCTAAGAAGCCTGCTACTAACGAGTCTCCCGCACCTACAGAGTTTTTCACTACACCTTTAGGTGCTTTTGCAAAATACGTTCCTTGCTTCGTTGCTAAGATGGCGCCATCTCCGGCCATAGAAACGATAATATTTTCTACCCCTTGCTCTAACACTTTCTGTGCGTAATGAATCGCTTCTTCTGTTGATTCTATTGTTACATTAAATAGATCACCAAGCTCATGATGGTTCGGTTTTATTAAAAACGGCTTCCAATCGAGTAGTTTAGTTAACATTTCTCCACCAGTATCAAGTACCACTTTAACGTTATTTTTTGCACATACGCTCATGAGCGTTTCATAAATAGTAGAAGGCATTGTATTAGGAATACTTCCAGCTAGCACTACAATATCCCCTTCATTTAATGATTGTAGTTGTCCAATTAATAGGTCGATGTTATTCTCTGACACTACCGGTCCAGTTCCATTTATTTCTGATTCCATCTTGGCTTTTAGTTTCACATTAATTCTTGATACACCTTCAACTTCAATAAGTTTTTCATTAACTTGTTCCTCTAATAATTTTTCTTTAATGAAGTTTCCCGTGAACCCAGCTACAAACCCTAGAGCAGTTGTGCTTGTCCCTAATTTTGTTAGCACTCTCGATACGTTAAGCCCCTTTCCACCCGGATAATACATAGTTTGGGAGGCTCTGTTGACAACACCTTCCTGAAATGAAGAAATACTCATTACGTAATCAATCGAAGGGTTTAATGTTACGGTATAGATCATTGTTGCACCACCATCACTGTTGTTTTTTGTTCATAGGTTGTCTTTACATCTTTTTCGATTTGGTTCGTTATTATCGTTGCTTCTTTTAAATCGGCAATTTTAATAAACGTTATATCATTCATTTTTGTATCATCAATCAAGACGTAAGCTTGTCTTGATTGTTTAATTGCTAACTGTTTGACGTTTGCTTCTTCTGGATCTGGTGTTGTATAGCCAGCAGTTGGATGAGCACCATTTGCACCAATAAATGCTTTATCAAAGTAATAACTACTTAAACTTTCTACTGCCTTACTTCCCACGATCGCCCCTGTTTTAGGCTTCATATAGCCCCCAACTACATAAGTAGGAATTCCTTTTTCCGTAAGGATTTGAATATGGGCAAATCCATTAGTAACAACGGTTATATTTTTTTTCGTTATTTTTGTAATGAGTTGTAATGTCGTTGTTCCAGCATCAATATAGATGCAATCTCCGTCTTCGATAATAGAAGCTGCTAATTCAGCAATTTCCTTTTTCTTAGTGAGATTTTGAGAAGATTTCTCTTGAATACTTAATTCTTCGCCTTTTTGATGAAGTCTAGAAGCTCCACCATGAACTCGCTTTAATTTTTTTTCTTGTTCGAGCTGACTTAAATCTCTACGGATTGTTGATTCTGATGCGCCTGTTATATCAATTAACTCTTGAATTTTTACTATTTCTTGTACTTGCAACAAATCTAATATTATTTTTTGTCTTTCTGGTGTTAACATTCCATCACCTTTTCTAACGACGATTGTATTCATTATCGAGAAGATACCTTATCATTTAACTTTCACTGTATATTGTATTGTAAGTGTTTGCATAAATCAACCAAAAACATTCATTTTCCATCAACTTCTTTCAAAATCAATCACAAACCATCAATCAGTAAAACAAAAAAACACCACTAATGGTGTTTTTTGTTAGTATTCATCTTTTATGAAGGACTTCGAAATTCTGGAAAATCAAAGATCCATTTCATCCAAAATGACTGAACTCTTGAAAGTTGTCGTTGATACGTATTATATTGTCGTTCATAGTCTTGCCGTAATTTAGATGGAACTTCTCCTTGTGCTTCTCTCTTATCATATTGCTCTTCTAATTGTTGGAGTTTAACAATTTGCAGTTGTATATTTTGATAAGTCATAACCGCCAAAAAACTATATAAAAATACAATTAAAACAAGCGTCAATCCTAAATATTTCATTAAAGTTGTTTTCATAATATCCCCTACCCCTTCAACTTATACTATGTAAAAAGGTAAGGAAGGGCACGGCGCTTAATAATTTTTTGTATGTTCAAAGTAGTACTGTTACACGCTCTCTACTACATACTCTAAAAACGTTTACATTGAAATCAGAGTAAACTATTAGTAATATAGAATCATGTTAAAAACGGAGGTACACCTTATGACTACAGTATTAGATATTATTATTGTGGCGGCATTCGCCTTTATCTTTTTCGGTGCATATCGCTTTATAAAAAACAAACTAACTAAATAATTAGCGCATGAGAAAACGGCTACCTAGAAATGAGATAGCCGTTTTTCTTCATATTTTTTTGTCATTCTAAAAGGTAAATATAAGAGGAGAAAAATGATAAAAACTACTAATTCAAGGAAAATAATGTAGATAGGATAAGGTCCTAACATATCTAAAAGAGTTGGATTAGCAGGCTTTCCCATTAAAAACATATAATTCCCACCAGTAACAATGTTAATGACATAAACAATGAGCGCAATACATTGCAAACTTATAAATGCTTTCCACAAGGAAGAAAAAGAAATCCTGTATTTTTCTACCCAAATCATATATAAAATGGCCAGTATAATCATACTATGTGCAAGGAAGAATTGGATAAAACGGAAATGCGGGAATCCGTAAAACAGTTCCGGTGTCAGCAACGCTTGTATAGCACCACCAATGCCTAAAAAATAAACGACTTCAAGAATAATTTTTTGTTTCGTCAGCATCATCCAACAACATAAATAAAGACTGATAGAGCATAGCTGTAATGGTAACGTATCTTTAACATTCCATACATTCATAGATAAATACCAAACGTTCAAAGATAGTTCACTAATAATTAGCAGAAATAAAATGAACCATCTGACATATCGTGTGATAAAAGGACTGTTTCTAAAAAGATATAAGGCTACTACAGCAAGCAATATAATTATAAGAACGAAAATATGTGTGGTAGAGAATATAAGTGATCCCTTTAATACATTGTACGGGTCTAAAAATGTTTCTAACATTTTTTTCTATCCCTTCTCTTTAACTTTTACTTTTACTCTAAAAAGCGCGCTCGTTCTTCTGGCGTAGGTAACATACAAGCAGCTTTCTTTCCGAACCATTTATAACGATTTTTTGCAAACTTATCATAAATCCAATCACGAATAGCTCGTGGAATAATGATAAAGACATAAGCTAACTTCCACGGAAACGTTAAATGCTTACAAATTTTTAAGGCAGCATCAGATTTTGTAAAAATGCCTTTTTCTGTTACTAAAACTACACTATCCGTTAAAATTGAATGTTGTTCTATCAATTGTTGACCAGTTTTTCCTTGTAACGATGCAAATAAAAAAAGTTCCTTAGCATCACGTTTCATAATAAATTGCACGGATGATTCACAAAAGTTACAAACACCATCAAAAAGTATGATTGGTCGCATATTACTCCCCCCACTTTTACTACCTAATTCTTTATTCCTATTATAAGAGAACAATTATAAGAAATATATGACTATTTATTAAAAATACTTGAATCAAAAAGCTGTTTTCGTATATGATAAAGTATATATTTAAGAAAAAAAGAAGCAAAGTGCGCCAACACTTTGCCTCCTGACTTGGATAATGTCCGCGGAAAGCGCGGCTACTGTGGAGCACAAGTAAATAATCCACCCGGCTACCTTAACAGCAATTAAGTCACGGGTGGATTATTTTTTTGTGATTTCCTTTATTAACACTATGACAATATTTAAGAACGCCAAAATAAACATTCCGGTCAACAATGCCACTTGGATCTCACTCATCGGCACCACCTCCATTCCCACAGAGGCTTTAGCCGCTCCACCCGTCTATTATACAAGTCTTACCTATTATAACATGTCCACCTTTTCAGGAACATGTGTTTGTAGACCTATTTTGTATTAAATTCCTAACAATTAATTATATACGATAATTGTTCACAATTAATTTCCTAATATAGTTGTGACGTACCATATACATATGTATACTGTTATTTGTATACTTTTTTACTAAGCTCAAATGAACTTAAAATTTTCTACGTAAGCGAGGAACGTCATGTACTACAAAACGATTAAACACCCGTCTTCGAAAGAATGGATTGTTCTATTTCACGGCTTCGGTGGAAACGGTACCATTTTCTATAAACAGTTAAAAGCATATCGCTCCAATTATAATTTACTGTTATTAGATCTTCCTGGTCATGGGAAATCACCATTACCTCAAGGTGTAGATTTAATGGAATATTCTGCTCAAAAAACAATCACTATATTAGAAGAGTTAAAGATTTGTTCCGCTCATTTTATTGGACTATCTTTAGGAACGATTGTTATGCAAGAAGTAGCATTATTGAACCCAAAAAAAATCAAATCAATGATATTAGGTGGGGCTACTCCTAAATTAAAAAAATGGGGAGAGCTGTTATGTCGAACATCTATGCTTTATCCAGTTCGAACACTATTACCTCATATGGTTCCGTATAAAATATTTGCAAGAGTATTGTTACCGAAAAGTAATCATGCAGATTCCCGTAAAGCGTTTATTCAAGAAGCGTACAAGCTTTCAAAAGAAACATATATAAAATGGATCATTGATGGGGTTTATAAAAAAACTGCATTTTATAAGTTAAATCAACATGAAAACAACATCCCAAAACTGTATATTTCAGGTTCAGAAGACCATATGTTCCTTCAAAATACAATAGATTACGCTACAAAAGAATCGAATGCACGGATGGAAATTATTCCGAATTGTGGTCATGTGTGTAATATTGAAGAAAGTAGTAAATTTAATGATCTATCACTTTCATTTATGGAAGAGGTAAATGAGCAAAAACATTCTCGTCAAGTTGTTTAATGATAAAAAGCTGCCCACTCCCTCACAGGAAATGGACAGCTTTTTTTATCATTTTTTCGAACGGTTTACTGTTTTATGGACTTTTTTCCATTTATCCTTTTCGACACTTTGGGCACGTTTATCATTCTTTCTTTCTAAATAAGCAAGCTCTCTTTGTAGCTTTACGTAACTTTGAAACCTGGAGAGGTCCAACTTTCCTTCTTGAATCGCTTCTCTCACAGCACAATTCGGCTCTCCATTATGCGTACAGTCTCTAAATTTACAAGCTTCTGCTAACTCCTCTATATCTTGAAAACTACTTTGTAATCCACTTTCTACTTCCCATAATTGGAGCTCTCTCATTCCAGGAGTGTCTAGAACAAGTCCACCATCGGTAAGCACGTGTAATTCTCTATAAGTAGTTGTATGTCTACCTTTATCATCATCTTCTCGAATCCCTTTAATGACCATTTTTTCTTCATCTAGTAAATAATTCGTAAGCGTTGACTTTCCTGCCCCGGAAGAGCCAAGCAATGCGACCGTTTTTCCTCGTTGGAAATAATGTTGAAGTACTTCTAAACCTATTCTTTCTTTTACACTAACAACATGTATTGGTACACCAAATGCTACCGTTTCAATTTCCGCAACTGCATTTCCTATATCATTACAGAGATCGGCTTTCGTTAATATGACGACTGGGTTTGAACCACTTTCCCAAGCTGAAATTAAATAGCGTTCTAACCGCCTCACATTTAAGTCATGATTTAACGATTGAACAAGGAAAACAGTATCAACATTAGCTGCTACAATCTGTTCTTCGGTAGTGGTGCCTGCATTTTTTCGAGAAAACTTACTATATCTAGGTAACACCGCATTTATTATTGCTTTTCCTTCCCCTACGCGTTCTGTCAGTACGACCCAATCTCCAACTGTAGGGAATTCTTCCCTAGACTCCACTTCAAATCGATATTTACCTGAGATCTCTGAAAGAAGTTCACCTTTTTCTGTCATCACTCTGTATAACCGTTTATGTTCTAACATGACGCGTCCTACTAAACTATTTTCATTATCTGTTCTTATTAAGTGTTGCTGTAAAAAATCATTCCATCCTAAATCGATTTTGTTCAATGTTAATTCCTCCAATAAGTTGGTTTTTTCAATAAAAAAAGACCGCAAACAGTTGTTCACGGTCTTTCTGTTCCAAAAATAAAATCCATGAGCAACACACAGCCCATGAACTACATACCAACTTATTTATAGAAATAAACAAATTATAAATAATAGCGACAGGGCTGTGT
This sequence comes from Sutcliffiella cohnii, assembly GCF_002250055.1. Taxonomy (NCBI): domain Bacteria; kingdom Bacillati; phylum Bacillota; class Bacilli; order Caryophanales; family Bacillaceae; genus Sutcliffiella; species Sutcliffiella cohnii. Next base: position 1,950,512 of record NZ_CP018866.1, on the reverse strand, counting down.
TACATTATGAAATTGAGCTGTACTCGTTACAATTAACATTTTCATAAAACATCCCTCGCTTTCCTTTTTATGACTATACGGTTATTTTATGTTATTTGATTATAAATGTAAAGAGTTTTTCGTTAATTCTCATCCAAATCATTTGCTTGCTTTAAACGTAATTTATATATGTAGAAGATTGGGATAAATCCACAAACGGATATAATTGCACCAACAACTAGTCCATTTCCCCAATTGAAATTTGGAGTGATGGATGTGAAATAAGCTATTCCGAAAGAAATAAGCAACAAAACAATTAGAGAAATATAGAAAGACTTTTTCGGATTTTTTATACTAGTTTCATGCTCTACACTTACACTCATTGTTAAATAAGCATAAACGATAGTAGTAATCATAAAAACTGCCCATAATGGATTTTGGCGCATTCCGTCAAGACCGCCAACAATTAACTCATAACATAAGATCGCTAGTATCCCCACAGTTTGAACGATATAAGCTATTTTTATATGCTGTAAGTTTCTTAATACAAGTCTTTCATCTGTTATCTTTTTCATAAAATGCCTCCTGATCCACCCAGAAAATTTCGTCGAGCTTTGCATTGACCGCATAACAAATTTGTAAGCAAAGCTTTAGAGAAGGGTTGTATTTTCCTTTTTCTATTAAACTAACCGTTTGTCTTGTTATACCAATACAGTCTGCTAATTGTTGTTGCGTTAAACCTGCTTTTACTCTTGCAACCTTTACATTATTTCTCATACTCAAACCTCCAACATAATAGTAACATATATATTACATAATGCAATATATATGTTGCGAGTTATTTAAAAAAGGACTGCATTTCCATTTTAAAATGCAGTCCCAAAATGTTATCGTGGTTTTCCAGTTATAATTAGTTGAAGTTTTTCACTCCATTCAGATAAACCTACTTCGTTTTCAGCTTGTGCATATAAGAAATGGTTACCGTTTCCATACTGATCTGTATAACTAAATGTACCATCTTCTAATACTTCCACTGACTCTAGTAATGTTCGTTTCTTTCCTTTCTCTTCATAAATGTGAACGATAGAACCAACTTCTCCTTTACCTGTTATCGTAACCGTTGATTCATTAGTTTGAATTCTTGATTCATCCCACGTTGGTGCTGCTGGAATTGTCGGAGTAGGTTGCTCCTCTTCTATTTCAGCATCCCTTGCAAATTGTAATGACTGTATAAATAATTGTTTTCCTTTTTCTGTCCACCCATAATCAGGTCCGATAATATTCGTAACGGCGAAAGAAGATAAATACAGGTGCATATGGTTCGTTCCTTTAAACTCATATGCTACAGAAGCGCCTTTATCGTCACCATCTACATTTATATTACTTATCACTTTACCAGGAAGATCCTGATACGTTGCATACGGACTTTGATTCGCATGTATTTCTATATAGCCATCGTCATCCGTTAACCCTTCAAATATTGGATGCTGTTCATTAAGTTTTAACAAAACTGCTCCTTCGTTATAGCCATGCTTGTCGAGTATTGGCGTTGAAAAAGCTTTTTCTAGTAGTGAGATAGAGCCTTCCCCAGCCCAAGAACCTACAAAAACTATACTTACTTCATGGACTGCCGCTGCATCAATTAACCGCTCCAATTCTTCTTTCGTCCCTTTATTAGAATTCACAATAACCAACTCATAGTTTCCAAGATTATCACTAACATTCCAATCTTGACCTTCAGCGTATACTTCTTCGCTATTTAAGAAGTTTACAAGATTGTTATTCCAATCACCAATAACCGCTACTTCAATGGCATTCATCGCAAGAGTGATAGTAATGTCTTCCTCTTCTACGACAACTACCGTAGAAACAGAAATATAACCATCCATATGAGCCGTTATTTCATATTCACCTTCTAAAAGATCCGCAAATTCAAAATATCCATCTTCATTTGTCGTTAATTCCTCTAAAAGTATCGAACTAGAAACTTCTGTTAATGTTACTTTTGCTTCCGTAATACTCTCTTCAGTACGGTTGTTTATAACTGTCCCAGTAATCGTCATACCATCTAGTTTAGTTAATGTAAAATTAGCTTCTACTGATTCTCCTAAGTTTTCGACAACAACTGTTTCTGTTTTCTCTTCATAACCTCTTGCTAGCGCTTTTACTTCATACGTACCGGAGCCTACTCCTAGTCGATACTGTCCTTGCGCGTTTGTTTTTGTTTCATAGCCAAGCGCTTCAATAACAATTGTTGCATTAGAGATTGGTTCACCATCTTCTGTAGTTACAGTACCAACTATTTCTCCTAAACTAGCAGAAATGGCCCAATCGATTGCATTCGTATAAAGTTGTTTTCCTTCTTCTGTCCATCGCGTTTCCGGTTGTCCGTAAGAGCCAACTCTCATTCCAGACAGTAAAATATGGACAGAGTTTGCACTTGCGAATTCAAATCCAATTCCTTCTCCTAATACCCCGCGTTCATCATGTGAGATGGAACCAATTGTTGTACCACTATAGCCAGAATAAACTGCATATTGTTGGCTACTAGTACCATTATTTAAAATTTGAATTTCATCTTCTGTAAAGCCAGCAAAGATTGGATGTTCATGTAACACTTTCACGTTCACATGACTAGGTACGAAAGCCCAACTTACGTTTGCTGGGTTCCCAACAGCATCGGACAAATCACGAATTGTACCTCCACTAAATTGAGAACTAAATATAATACTTACATCATTTTCTGATGTTGCTTGTAAAAACTCATTAAACTGAGCTTGACTCATATTAGAATGTTTGTCGTTGAATATAATGACTGCATATTCACTTAAATTGTCCATTAATGGTGATAAATTACTATTTACAATAACTTCCGAATCGTAGCCTCTATCTGAAAGAAATTGTTGTATCCGATCCCCATATGTGGATGTGGCGACAATTGCAACCTTTTCAGAAGTTTGAAGTAAAAACGGAACGACTATGCTTTCGTTTTCTTCTACTACAACATTCGCTTGTACGACAGACGTATGTCCAGGAGCTGATGCACGAACAGAATAAGTGCCAACAGGGACATCGACTTCATATTCTCCGTTTTCATCTGTCATTGTTGTAATCGGAGTACCCATAATAGTTATGGTTGCACCTTCAATTGGAGTTTCATCTTGTCCATGTAAGACAGTTCCTTTCACTAGTCCAGCACGGTCTGTCGATAACTGGAATGTCCTATTTATCGTTTCTCCATTTTCTAATTCTACTTCAAATTGATCTGTTACATGGCCGAACGCTTCTACCTTTAACGTATATTGTCCAGATGGTAGCCCTAAATAAAAGTTGCCTTCTACATCTGTTTCTACTATTTTACCTGTCTCTAGTACGGTAATAGTCGCTTTGACATTCCGTTCTTGTTGATTTTTCACGCTACCATATAATTCTCCGACTAGCGCTTCTTCATTTTCTAACGCCCAATTAATAGCATTTAGGAAGATCGTTTCACGATTCTCATCAAAGTGTTGGCGATTACCTGGATGGAAATTGGAGCTAAAAGTGAAATTCGCAAGTAAAATTTCAACAGATTCACTTGTTCGACCTTTATAAGCAATAGCACTACCTACTCTTCCATCTGTATCGTGGATCACATCAGCTATTACCGTCCCGTCATATCCATCAAACGCATAATAATAATTCGATCCAGCTAACATTGAAAACTCCGTCGGTACACCTTCTAATATTGGATGATTCTCCAATACCGCCCCTTTCATTCCTGCCTTACTTCCTCTAATCTCAACTGGAGGATTGTTCTCATATTCGTATAAATAACGAATTGCTCCTCTCCCACCATGTTGTCCTGTCCAAATGACTGACGTATTCGTTTCATTTAAAGCTAGTTGGAAGGCTGAAAATTCATCTTTAGTTGGAATTAAGCTATTATTATAATCAGAGTTCGCTATAACTAAATCTATCTCTTGTAATAGTTCTAAATCCGTATAGAACATGTTTACTACGTTATAACCTTTTCCTTCTAAATAATCTTCCATCGATACAGCACTAGAAGCTGTAGCGTCTACAATTACCCCAATTGTTGGAGAAGGTTTTAATTCAATCGATAAATTTAATTGTTCGGACTCTTCGATTGTAACTTCCATTTCTTTATGAACATAGCCGTCCTTAACCATTTTCAATATATAATCTCCAGGCTCTAATCTAGAAATAGAAAAGTTCCCTTGACTGTTCGTTACACTCTCTCTTGGTATTCCTACGATATTTACTTCTACGCCTTCTAGTGCTGATCCGTCTTTTTCATCCTCTATCGTACCAACGATGGAACCAACATTTTCAGAAACAACCATTTCAATTTCCAGTGGTTCAAAGTTATTATCTAGACGGATTTGTTCTATCTTTCTATCATATCCAAAAGAGGTAATTGTAACGTCATAATCACCATCTTTTATAGCGATAGAAAATTCTCCTGTTGAAGGGTCTGTAGCGGTATCAAATGGTACTCCGTCCACTTCTACACTCGCATAAAGGGGATTAGCTTCTTCATCTGTAATTACACCAGAAATCACATTAAACTGTGTATAAGCAGCCCATACAACTGCATTCGTTAGCAGTCGAAGCCCTTCTTCCGTATAGTGTTCAAAATGATGGTACAAACCAAATCCGTGACCACTCATAAGTAGTTCTACACTATTATCCGTTCTAGGCTTATATGCAACTCCTAAACCATGTGAATCTGCATTTCCTTCATGTGTAATCTCCGCTATCGGATAACCACTATAATCATCAAAGTAACTAATTCGGCTACCACTTGGCAACAATAACTCTACTTGTTCCCCGACTTCTATTCCTTTAAATATAGGATGTTCTTCTAAAAGAACATAATTTGCCGCTTTTGTCGTATCTGCTACATTTCTTCTAACTTGTGGATCCTCTCTGTAATTGACTAAATGATTTATACCCGAACCTGAAGAATATACGTCACCAAGTATAACACTCGTTTTCGCTTCGTCTGCTTTCTCCATCATATTTTCAAATATTGATTTGTTAAAACTACTACCCGAAATGTCATTAATAAAAATAACATCGTAATTACCGACTTCTTCGGCTACATTTTGAACGGATAATGGTGTGACAGGAATTCCTGCTTGACTCATTGTATATTGGAAATTTCGATTTTGACTGAAATAGTCCCCTAATACCGCTACTTTTGGCGTTGGATATAGACCTATTTCCAATTCATCTTGTACTCTACCTACTTCGATATTTTCTGAGTGAAAAATGTATCCTTCCTTTTCAATTCTGAGTTTATATTGTCCATACTGTAGACTCGTAAACTCAAATCTTCCGTTAGAAGTTGTTTCCTGCTCAACAATAATTTCTTCATTTTGAATTAACTTTACTTCCGCATTTGCTATTCCTAGTTGTGTAATACTATCGGTTACATTACCAGATAACCGATCTCCATTTGAGTGGTGTAATACAATCGTAAGCTCAACCGGTTCACCATTTATTATTGTTACTTGTTCTCGTTGCGTTGCAAATCCTGGAGATCTTATTTCTAACACAAAGGTTCCTACGTCATGATAAAATTGAAATTCACCTTCTACATCTGACTTTTCTTGTTGGTTTGTTTCCACTATTATAACTTCCGCTTCTACTGGGTTACCTTCAAAATCTACAATCGAACCACTAACTTCACCAAAGGTAGCTTCTTGTAAATAACGGACACCGTTAAAAAGAATCGATTGCATGTCAGCTAACCAGCCTTGGAGGGGCGATACCCACGGTGAAGCGGCATGACTTCCTAATAATAAATGAGCACTGTTTTCTGAAACTGCCTTATAAGCTACCCCAGTACCTACCATTCCTTGTGTTGTACTTCCAATGGAAGCGAGATGTCGACCTGAATAACGGTTAAACCATGCAAAGTCACCTGTTCTCGTATAAAGTGTAACTCGCTCTCCTTTATTCATGCCTTCTAGAATTGGATGCTCTTCATCAGCTTGCAACCTAACTTGCCCAGACCCATAATAATGCGCAATTTCTTTTGGATCTTGTGTGTATTCAGTTAATTGACGAATAGAACCATAATTAGATCCCCACGCGTCCGCAAAAATTAAGCTAACATCATGCTCTTTTGCTACATCAATTAATTGATTAAATAACGTTTCATCAGGTTTCCAACCACCAGAACCGTAGGCGCCATTTAAATAAACAACATCATAACGGTAAATATCATTAATAATATCCCACTCGCGTTCTTCTGCTAGGAATCCATTCATATTTAATAATGCAGTTACTTCACCTTGAAAGTCATTCAACACAGCAATGTCAAAAGGTGAAAGTTCCACTGTCATCACTGCTAATTCATTAGGAGCAACAGTTACTGGTAGTAGCACTTTCTCGTAACCGTTTAATAAAAATTCAACATTATATGTTCCTTCAAAAATTTCTTCCACATGGAGCTCACCTTGTTCATTAGAGACTCCTTGTAAACCTGTATCTTGAATGACAATATCAACATTAGGTAAACGATTACCTGTTCGTTTATCTTGTACAGAAATTTGCAATGCTCCTATTTCTGCATCCTCTAATTCATAATTCAGCGTTTCTTTGTAACCAGAAACGATCATCACTTCATCTTCTATTTGTTTCTTCCCATACGATGAAACCTTTAATGTGTATGTTCCTGGTTCATGCTGTAACGAAAATGCACCTTCATTAGATGATTGTGTTCGGTAATTTGTTTCCGCAATTGCAATAATCGCTTCTGTACCATTTCCGTCCGAATCCGTGATAGTACCTTCTATCGTCCCGTTAGAAACATAACTATCTATCCCACTACGATGTGGTACGATTACATTTCCAGGTACAATAGGTATGCCAGAAGTACTATAATCTTGTAGCGACATTTCTTTAAGAATAGAACCGCTATATACGTCTAGCGCGTAAAGCGTACCGCTAGTCCCTGCAAAAAATAGGATTCCATTTGCACTTACAGATCCGTTGTGTACACCGAAACCTACGAATCGATTACTCCAAAGTTCGGTACCATTTTCACGATGGAAAGCCCGTACAATAGGTTGAGTCGAGGAATTAACGATTACAAATTCTTCATATACGATCGGAGAACCTGCTTGAGTATCTCCTATGCCGCCAACTTGCCATACATGTTCCCCATTCACTGCGTTTAACGCGTGCAATGTACCACTACCATTGCTAAAGTTCGCACTTGTCACGTAAAGCGTCCCTTCCTGATATACCGGACGAGAAGCAAACCCTTCGTTCGATAGTGTAATAGACCATGCTTCAGATCCATCTTCCACACGTAAAGCACGTAACGTCCGGTTGTCATACGTACCTATAAAAATTAGCCCTTCACCTAATGTTCCACCAAAATAGGAGGCTCCACCAAGTTCTTTTCTCCAAAGGGTTTCACCATTGTCAGCATTTAGTGCGTAAAAAGATGGATTATCATTTAAACCAGACCCAATGTATAAAACTCCATCCTTATAAATGGCAGATTCATATACAGCCGGTTGTCCAATAGACTTACTCCATATCGTTCTACCAGTTTTTAAGTCTAATGAATACATCGTTCCATCTTGTCCACCTGATACAAATACTTTCCCGTCCGCAATAGTCGGGGTAGAGCGATTTGTAGCACCGAGTCGAACACTCCAAATTTCTTCACCAGTCGACCGATTTAACGCTGTAATCCATCCACGATCCGTAGTAAATACAACCGTATTTTCTGTTACCGCAGGAGTAGAAAACAAAATTTGACCTTTTGAGCTTGTTGAATATGTCCACTGTTTTTGCATTCCGTCAATATCAATCGCATTTGGTGATACCGCATTTCTTTCATAACTATAATTCGCTGTTGACCAATTGCTATTGGATGATAGGTTATGCTCGTCTACGTACAAATCAAGTTCTACATTGTTAGTTATCTCAACTTGTTCCGTATGTCCTTTAATTCCTTCCCCTGTAATAATTAATTCGTAGTTACCTATCGGAATATTTGAAACAGAAAAAGCTCCACTTTCATTCGTTCGTACTGCCGCTAAAGGCGTCCCTTTCATTCGAATATATGCAAATCGTACCGGTTCATTTGACGTAGTCTCTCTTACAGTACCTGTAACCGTATATCTCTCCGAAGGTTGTAACACCCATTGCACTTCTGTTGTTTCCCCTTTTTTCACTGTCACTTCTGTCTGTAACAAGTCATAACCAAAGGCAGAAACTAGTACTCTATGTGTTCCTTCTCTTACAGAAAATTGAAAAGTTCCGTCGTTAGATGTCACTTCCATATTTTGTGTTGGAATACTAATTTTAATTGGTACCTCAATAGATTCTTCAGATTGAATTGTCCCACTAATATTCCCTGCAAATGCTGCTTCCGTTACAGCTTGGTAAACATTAATAATCCCATGTCCGTAAACATCATTAGGAGTATTCCCCATGAAAGACTCGACTCTAGCTGTTCTTTTTAATATATCCTTAACTTCCTCAATCGTTAATTGTGGGTTTGCTTGGTAAATTAATGCTATCGCACCAGAAACATGTGGTGCAGCCATCGATGTACCACTAATAGTATGGTATTCTCCAGCTCCTCTTACAGAAGGCCAAGCTGAATAAATTTGATGACCAGGAGCAGACACATCTGGCTTAATGATTCGTTGTTGATTTCCGTCTTCATCTGTCCAATAAACAGGACCGCGGCTACTAAATGAAGCAATTTGATCATTTACATCCGTTGCCCCTATTGCAAAGCTTTCTGGAAAACTACCTGGTGACCCGACCGTTTGGGAACCAGGTCCTTCATTACCTGCTGAAAAGAGTGGAAAAATACCAGCTGCAACCCACGCTTGAACATCTTCATAAAATTCAGTATTATACGCATTTGCATTGCCCCAAGAATTGTTAACAACATGCGGAGCCTTTGATGGGTCTCCACCCGGAGCCATAAACCACTCAAAAGCTTGGTGTATTGCAGATAACGTCGTAGAACCACCATCATTGAAAATTTTAGCAGCTATCCATTCAGCTTCAGGAGCAACCCCTATTGGCTCTCCTTCGCCACCACCTACAGCTGTTCCAGCAACGTGAGTCCCGTGCCCGTGACCATCCGCTGGTGTGGCATAATTGTTACCTGAGAGATCTATCCAAGAATATTGATGATTTCCATCTCTACCACGATAATTATGTCTCAGTGCTTCATGGTTTCCATCCACACCAGTATCCATTATCCCTACGACTATTCCTTCACCTTTTAAGCCATAATCCCCCCATACTTTTGGAGCGAAGATTTTCTCTAACCCCCATTCTGGTAAGCGCGGCTTCGACTGTTCAACCGTAATCTCAGGCAATGGAACTTCTTTATCCAACGTAATTCTTTCTATTTCTTTATGATTCTTTAACTCTTCTAAACCATCTTTCGAAACCGTTAAAGTTATTCCATTAATAATCCAAAGTGTATCTTTCTTTTTTGCTTTTCCTTTTATCTCTAATGATACAATAGCCTTCTCTATTCCTTGTTGAGAGGTTTTTGCATTTTGTTGGAGAGAGGTTACTACTTCTTTTGCTTTAGTAGATTTTCCTTTCCCTTTTGTATCGGCATATATTTTATTATAATCTGCTTGTCCTTTAAGCCGAACTATTACATCTACTTCCTTTTCCTCTTCTAACGCCTCATAAACTGCTTGTTCGATTTTGTCTTGTGTATCTACTTCTACATTTATTTCAGGTACGTCCCAACCTATAGCAGAAAGTAAATGTTCAAACTCCCCTTCCTCCAGTGCAGTAGAAGCCACTTCTTGTTCATAAAATTCAGCCTCTCTCTCTTTCTCAAATTGTTCATCTTTCACTTGCAAATCAATTACTTTATTTTCATTTTCGTTTGCAAAGGCAACATGAGGTAAAAAACTACTAACCAATAAAAGCATAATAAAGAACTTGGTAAGCATTTTACTTAATCTCTTCCTTTTGTACACTCTATCCACCTCCATTTATTCATTCGATTATCTAAATACTGTTTAAATATCCGTTATCCCTTTAATTTTTACAATATTATAAATATTTAGATTAAATTGCTTCCTTTATCCTAAGACTAATGTCGAACTTGCCGTACAAAAGACTCAAAACATTTTGTAGAATTTTGACTACAGATTTTAAATATAGAAAATCATTCACCATTTTATTAATATTTCAAAAAGAGGAATGTCATATAGTAATAGAGAAGTAGTAATTATTAAAAGGAGGGTTAGCTAAAATGAAAGTATTAGTTATAGGTGGTACTCGTTTTTTAGGACGTTTTATTGTGGAGGAAGCGTTAAAACAAGGTCATGAAGTTACATTGTTTAACCGCGGAAACAATCAAGAACTATTTCCGCAACTTGAAACAATTATAGGGGACCGTACAGAGGATCTTTCTTTATTAGATACCGGTAAATGGGATGCTGCCATTGATACTTGTGGCTTTACCCCTAGAGCTGTAGACGAAATGACTAAGATGTTAGCAGATAAAATTGATCATTATACATACATATCTAGTATTTCAGTATATAAAGATTGGGCAGTTAATAATATTGATGAATCATACGATGTACAAACCCTTTCTGATGATCAGGTGAATGAAATTGGCTATGGTACTTCAGAACAAATTAATGAACATTATGGAGCGTTAAAAGCACGATGCGAACAAACTGCAGAACAAAATTTACCTAACAAAACTTTTTCTATTCGTGCTGGCTTATTAGTTGGACCTCACGACTATACGGACCGATTTACTTATTGGGTTGAAAGAATTCAAAAAGGCGGAAAAGTATTCGTTCCTGGTAGAAAAGACCGGCCATTACAATGGATTGATGCCCGTGATTTAGCTAGTTGGATTGTGAAAAAAGTCGATGAGAAAGTTACTGGCGTTTATAACGTAACTGGACCTGCTGAAATGTTAACGATGGAAAACTTTCTAAAAGCATGCATTGAAGTTACGAATAGTTCTTCCCAACTTATATGGGCGGATGAGCAATTTGTTACACAAAAGGAAATTGCGCCATGGTCTCAATTACCTTTATGGATTCCAGAAACTACACCTCTCCCTGGACAAAAAGAACCTTGGATTGGTACGTTCACAATAAATATTAATAAAGCTTTACATTTAGGGCTAACATTTCGACCAATTGAGGAAACAGTCCACGATACACTTCAGTGGGATTTAACTCGTGGAAGCCGAAAAAAAACTGCTGGTTTAACGTTACAATTAGAGAAAGAACTTTTAGAAGAATATTTAAACGAATAGTGTAATACAACTTATAAGATAAAAATAGGCTCTACATATTTAATAAGACAAGTATCGAACGAAGGTCATACACCGTCTAACTTATTGTAAAGAAAAATATTAAGTTGAGGTGTATTTTTTATGAAGAAAAATAAATTATTATTAGTTTGCATTATGACATTAGCAATAAGTAGCAGTATTGGGTTTTCTACAAAATCCGAAGTAAATGCTTCCTCCTATCCACAATTAACTGAAGAAGCCATTGTTATTAAGAAAGGAGATACGTTATATAGTTTGTCAAAAAAATATAACGTTTCTATTAAAGAATTAATGAATCGAAACAATTTGTCTACAGATAAAATTATTGCAGGCAAAAACTTGATCATTCCTGCAAAAATTCAAAACGTTATTACCATTAACCGTGGAGATACACTATACTCTATCGCAAAGAAACATAAAACAACAGTAGAAGAACTTAAAAAGTGGAATAAACTTTCAACTGATACAATTTACGAAGGGCAAAGTCTAATTGTAGCCTTACAAGAATTGAACGTTACTATAAAAAAAGGTGATACATTATACGCGCTTTCAAAAAAATATGGAGTTACAGTTGATGAGTTGAAAGTTTGGAATAACCTAAAAAATAACACGATATTCGTTGGTGAAACGTTAATCGTTAAACAAATACCATCCGTTTATATTCTTATCCAAAAAGGCGATACTTTGTACTCTATAGCTCGTAAGTATCAAACGACTGTCAGTGATTTAAAAGACTTAAACAACCTTTCCTCTAATACGATTGTTGTAGGGAAAAAGCTGCGCGTGAAATAAGGTCAAACGTAACGATACGCCTTTTACACTACAATAAAAACTATAATAAAAAGAGTAGCGAAATATCATTCACTACTCTTTTCAACATTCCAGCACTTTATTTTATAAATGGTAACTGTATTATGGAAGTGGTTCCATTCGGACCTGTATTAAACGTTAACTTTCCGTTATGCTGTTTTAATATTTCTAAACAAACCATCATCCCTAAACCGGTACCACTTTCTTTCGTCGTAACAAACGGTTTTCCGATATTATTTAAAACTTCTGGAGGTATCCCTGTCCCTTCATCAGCAATAATTATATTCCACATATTTTCAACTAGAGTAATTTCTACTTCAATCCTCCCACCGTTTTTCATTGATTCTATTGCGTTTTTAATTAAATTTATTAGTACTTGTTTAATTTTATTTGCATCACAATAATACGGGATATTTTCTATGTATGGATCAAATTCAATAGCAATGTTATGTATACTAGCTTGCGTTTTTGTTAATATAACAACGTGATAAATAAGGTCGATTAAATTAGCTTCACGGAATATATCCGTTTCAGGTTTAGCTAAAGAAAGTAATTCTGTTAAAATGCCTTCAATTCTCGAGATTTCTCCATTAATGACATCAAAATATTCAGGTGTATCAAACTTACTTTTATCTATAAGTTGAATAAATCCTTTAATTGCAGTCATTGGGTTGCGTATTTCATGTGCAATTCCTGCAGCAAATTGACTGGCTGTTGAATTTTTAGCCGCTTGGATCATTAATTGGTTCGCTAATCTTCTTTGTGTCGCATCTTTTAATATAACTTGCGCTGCAATATCATTTCTATAAAAAGTAGGATGTGATGTAACATCCACATATAATTTAGAGCCATCAAGCTTCCAATATTGTTCTTCCATTGTGTCAACCGGTTCACCAGCTAGCACTTGTTTATATCGGTCTTTCGCTCTATCTATGTACTTGGGATGAAGTAGTTTAAAAATATGTTGGCCTAGAAGCTCCTCTTTCTTAGCAGCTCCGAACATTTTAACTGCTACTTCATTTACAAAAACGATTGTTTCATGTTGAACGATTAATACACCATCAGGTGAATGGTTTAGGGTATGTATATACAAATCATTATCGTCAAAAAAGGTAGTCCCTTTACTATTTCGAAATCCCTTTATTATTTTTGCAAAACCATAAATTCCTACAATGACACCATTTTTATATTTTGGCACATTTACAACAGATATACCAATACTCGTCCCATCTTTACGTTTAATGATACATCGATAGGAAACTACCTTTCCTTTTTTGCTCTGTTCAAAATTATGTATTACTTGCATTAAATCATCAGGTATCACTATGTCTAAAAAGCTAATTTCCTTTACTTCGTGTTCGGGATACCCGAATACTTTAATAAAGTGCTGATTGCACGAAATATACTTCCCATTTACATCCATTATATAAAAGACTTGATGGTCCTTTAATTGCTTCAAACGTTTCAATGTTTCTCTCTTTTGTATTTTATAAACTTTCTGAAGCAATTCTTTCCCCTCCTCGATAATTATCCCTAAAAAACTACTTACCCGTAACAATTTATGTATAAACATTTATTTTTAAAGATTTTTACATTTACTAAATATTTGTTATTTTAAAATCATTCAAATAAATTGTATATGTTAAACAACCCTTTTTCAAATTCCTTTATAACTATTTATCTGTTTTTTGACATAATTTAAGTAAATTCGACATAGATATAGCGAGTTTTAATATTAATTCCATTTAAAACGTCAAAATTTTTACTATTTTTATTAATGCGCGCTATTTTTGTCGGAAGATAATGTTATAAACGCATTTGCTTTTTCATATAAAAACTGTTATGCTTTATATGAATTATTTTTGTTCGGTATGTAAGGAAGAATCTTTTTCGCCTTGATATTTAATGAGCAAGAATAGTATTACAATGTGTGTTAATTTTCACACGAAATTTAGGAGGTAACATTATGTTACAAGGTACAGTAAAATGGTTTAACTCAGAAAAAGGGTTCGGTTTCATCGAGCGTGAAGGTGGAGACGACGTATTCGTTCATTTCTCAGCTATTCAAGGCGAGGGATTCAAGTCTTTAGAAGAAGGTCAAAAAGTTACATTTGAAATCGTTCAAGGTAACCGTGGAGATCAAGCTGCTAACGTAACTAAAGCATAATTTTGCTTTTAAACCACCAAGTTTTTGGTGGTTTTTTTATTTATTCATAATAAAATTTACCTTTTGTGGTATACTATACAATAGAAAGAAAACGCTAACATAAAACAACGGAGGTTTTCTGTTGAATGGATTATCTTTTTACAGCTGTATCTCTTCTTGGTCTAGTATTAATCGTTTTTTCGGTAAGTTATTTTTTAACTTATAAAAGAGAAAACATTCATTTCATCGGGATTGTCATTTCAATGGCGGCAGTTGGGGTAATTTATAGTATACTTATTTCTATTACAGATATACTACCTACAATTATTACGATAGCAACGTTAACATCTTTATTAGGACATTGGTCAGCTAAATCTCTTCACATTTCAAGACGCTTGGCTGAAAGAATAGAAAAACAACTGGAATAAGGCTGCACAATAGCAGCCTTATTTTTTTATGCTTTTTAACGACAAGGATTAATTATAGTTTTCCTTTATTTTTGTAATTAAATTGTAGCTTTCTTTTCTTCTTCTTTTTCTATTTTCAGCGCGGAACGGTGCTTGTTCAAAAAGGAATTTTTCCAATTCTGTTTCTGGAATTACTTTCGGTACTGTTGTAGGCTTACCATCGTCCCCTATTGCCACAAAAGTTAAAAATGAAGTCGCACAAAGCAATTGTTCACCTGTATACAAATCTTCTGCAATTATTTTAACAAACACTTCCATTGAGGTATTTTTCGTCCACGTTACGAATGACTCTAAATACACTTCACTATCAACTTTAATTGGCTTTAAAAAGTCAATGGAATCTGTAGATGCAGTCACAACACTTTTTCTTGCATGCTTTCTAGCTGATAAAGCAGCAACATCATCTATGTATGCCATTAACTTTCCACCGAACAACGTACCGTGATTGTTCGTATCAGGAGGTAATACGTGACTAGATTTATAAACCCTTGATGCACTTATCTTTTTTGCTTCCATGTTTCACACTCCGTAAATTTTGTATTAACGATCATTTATCACTTAATTTGTATTCGCCAATAATAAGCTATTGCCATTACTTATATCGGCTCCTTTCTATACTAGCATAATAAAATAGCAGTAGTTATTTTAAACTACCGCTATAACTAAATTATCCGTTCTTAATCGAAAAGGTTTCTTTAACATAAAGAAATGGTTTTCTAATCAATCGAACAATTATCGCATTTCCAGTTAGTACTGTAACAAGAATGCTTATTATAAATAACAGAAAATAATCGGGAATTGACTGTACACTTTGACCAAGCGATGTTTCAAAAAACCATTTTATAATAAAACCATGCAATATATAAACATAAAAAGATCTACTACCGATACCAGTAAAGACGTTTTGTGATGCTGGAATAAATGTAAAAAATGCAATCGTTACAAAGAAGCTAATCGTATACATTACAAACCGCAAATACATATCGTGCATTGATTCGTATACATTTGTTCCATACAATATAGCAGATCCGCTTCCGATATCTGTTGTACTTATAAAAATCCCTATTAATAGAATACCCATAAACCCTGCTGAAAAAAGTTGATATTTACCCTGGTTTTTACGAATAATAGAAAATAAATCGGTTTTAGATAAATAATATCCTATTAAGAAAAAAGGAAAAAAGTAAAATGTTCGATCTAAGCTTAAAAATCGTTCAGGGACTTGAATAAAACCAACTGACAAGCCAATCAAAAACACGATAGGAAGCGTGATACTCCATCTATACTTTGCAAAGATTGGTAGTAATAATTTCCACGCTATCATACTTAATAAAAACCACATTGCCCATCTAGGTGTAAAATATTGCAAATCAAAGTTCGTATTCGGATACAAACCGTTATAGTATAGTGTATAAATCGTTTGCAATATCACATATGGTATCGCTAAACGTGTAACTATTTTGACATAGTACCCTTTTTTATCATAATTACTACTAAAATAGCCTGCGAGTAATATAAACGCTGGCATATGAAAAGTATATATAAATTGGTACAGGGTTAATAACCATTGTTCATCATGACGATAAGGTGAAATTACATGACCCGCTACAACTAAAAAAATGAGTATAAATTTCGCATTATCAAAATAATAATCCCTCTTCATTTTATCTCTCCTACCTTTCATGGATTGATATATATCCATTCGTAAAGAAAAAATAAACGTTGAGGGTATAAACAGTGGTTATATTTGGAATATAGATTACCTTCATCAAAATTAATTATAAATACTAGAAAGAATTTATCGAAGGCTCCCCTTTTAAAACTGATGATAAAGCTTCGATAGCTTCCCTTTCATCTCCGCCTTCAGCAACTAGTGTAATAATGTTTCCGCATTCTAATTGAAGTGCTCGCATAGAAGAAGAATCTTTTCCATCCACAATTTTAGAATGTTTTATAACTTTAATAGCGGATTCAAATTCATTAGCCTTTTGTATAAAGCTATTTACAGTTTCATTTTTAAGTTCTAATTTTAATTGTCTTCTAATCATTATTTATGTCCTCCCATAGCTAATAATTTTGTATATCGTATGTTATTAAGGAGAGGAAAGTGATATACCAAGCAATTAGTACCATTATTTTAGAATAGTTAATAGATGAAATAACACCTATCCCCTTTTTTGTATGAATTTTACGATTAGACTTCATACTAAACATAAAGATTAGAGAGGAAAGGGTGAAAAAATGAACTACTTAAAATTACTTTCTAGCATCTTTTTTATCGGAGTATTCATTTTAACTGGTTGTGGAGTTGATAATAACGAAGCAATTGTAGAGGATACGAGACGTACAGGACACGAAGATGGAAATTTTCCGAATAGAACAGAAGGCTTAATGCTTCGTTCATACGGACATGCGCGGATCGATGTGGAAGATAACGTTGCGCCTAAAGGATATTACACAAAAGAGGAAGCGCGTGATCATGTAAAACAACACTTAAACATCCAGTCAACTTCCGACGCAAATGTTGCGTTTGAAGGGTATGCTGGTGGCCTCTATATTTTTCGTGTTTTTGATACCATCCGTTTGAATACAAATACAGAAGAAATAACTCGCGGCTGGTACAGCGTAGACCCACACACCGGAGACGTCATGCACTACAAATACGACACTGAGTAAATAGAAAAGCGGAGGGCGTTTGGGTAGCGGCGTACAAACTGGAGCTTTCCTGGCGGAGATAAAGGAAACACAGCGAACGTCAGTGAGCTGATGTTGACTTATCGTACAGAAGGAAAGTGAAGTTTGATAGCCGCTAACGCCCGGAGCTAGACAAAGAAAAGCGGAGGCGCTTCGAACAGGCCCGTACAAACTGGACTGTTACGGTTGAGATAAAGGAAACACTACGAACTGCGTTAAGTCGATGATGACTTATCGTACGGACGGAACGGGAAGTTTGATAGGGCCTAAGCGCCGGAGCTATTTATAATGAAAATTTTATTAATTACAAGGAACTTTATATAGGTAAGGAACAAAAAAAAGTCATAAAAGTTAGTTTCTACTGACTTTTATGACTTCCCCGTTTTTAATTTACTCCTCATAAATCATCTTTTTCGTCATTCCACCGTCTACTACAATATTTGTGCCAGTAATAAAGTCGTTTTCTTTTTTTGTTAAGAAAAAACAAGCTTGTACTATGTCTGATGGCCTTCCTACTCGACGCGAGAAATGTTGATGATGATCTTCGTCTCGGAGGTTACTGTAATCTCCCGTTTCAATCCAGCCAGGAGAAACAGCATTTACACGAATATGCTTAGGTGCTAACGATGCAGCAAATGCGTGTGTTAAGGAAAGAATGCCACCTTTCGTTGCCGCGTATGCTTCTGAATTAGGTTCGGACATTATTGCTCTCGTAGATGAAATATTTACAACCGCCCCTCCTTCACTCATATATGGAGCAGCTTCCTTTGTACATAAAAAAGTACTAGTTAAATTTGTACTAATTACATCATTCCACTCTTCCAACGTTAGTTGCAACGGAGAAATAAACAACCCTTTACCCGCATTATTTATTAAAATATGTATTATTCCACATTTGTACTTAACCGTATTTATCAATTGGATTATATCAGCTTCCTTTGTTACGTCTGTTTTTATAAATTCTGCTCTTCCACCATTTTTAGTTATTTCTTCCTCAACTACCTGTCCACTTTTCAAATCTTTGTCCGCAATAAATACCATTGCTTCCTCTTTTGCATAACCTTCAACGATAGATTTACCAATTCCATTCGCTCCACCTGTTACGATAACAACCTTGTCTTTGAAACTCATTTTCAACACCTTCTTTAAATGTTATAAATTATTGCTAAATTTCGCCTGATCTTTTTATTTGGCGTAATCATTCGTTTTTATTGAACTGAATGTCCTTACATTCTTATATATTACATTATAAATAAAAAGCTCCCAAATTAAATTTTGAGAGCTCACACATATTAATTTTCTGTCCATATATGGAGAAGGTCATTCTTCTCTCCTTTCGCCCAAACATCAATACGCTTCCCCTCTGAGAAAGTTGCGGAAGGTTCCGAAGTTATTGTTCCACTAACTGATTGCCATTCACTCCAATTATGACCGTTCCTTATTAAATAGGTAAGTGTAGAATCTACTCCTCTAGCAAAAACTGTAATACGATTCTTTTTACTAATAATAGCAGATGGACTTGACGTTAAACGACCTCCAACACTTTCCCAATCACTCCACTTCTCTCCGTCCCAATTTTTATAAATAAGGTCTTGATTTCCGCCTCGTGCAAACAAGTGCAACTTCTTCTCTCCATCTACTAGAGCTGAAGGAGCGCTCGTTAAATTTCCACCTAAAGGCTGCCAATCGCCCCATTTCTCTCCATTCCAATTTTTTCGATATAAACTACGGTCGGTCCCCCTTACAAATACATCTATCTTATTTGAACCTCCTGAACAAACTGCTGGGGAAGAGGTTAACACACCTCCAAGTGTTTCCCAGTCCGACCAACTTTCACCATTCCAATAAATGTGTAACAATTCTTTGTTTTCTCCTCTAGCAAAAACATGCAAATAATTATCTCCTAAAGAAACTGCAGCAGGGGAAGAAGTTAATGTTCCTCCTAACGACTTCCACTCACCCCATTCTTTATTCTCATCTCTACTCACGTGTAACAACTCACGTCTAATCCCTCTCGCAAACAGATCTACTTTATTCTGTTCATTTACTGTTACTGTTGGTCCTGACGTAATTTGTCCCCCATAACTTTCCCAACCACTCCATTCTTTTTCAGGTGAATATTGAACATTCTCTAAAGTAATAAATATTATATTCTTCAAAAATTTCTCGATAGCTACTTCCGTCAATCGATACGTAACAAGAAGCTGTAAAATCCAAGTATGTGTAGTTGAAAAACGTTTCCATAATTGATTTGTCTGTTGTGATATAGACCCAGAAACAGTAGTAGCGTTATTTACTACAAAAAGCACTACTTGCTGAATGATAATGTTCGCTGTTCTACGATCCATATTATACTCATCTAACTTCTGATAGCTTGCCTCTAACTCACTTTGTATAACACTCCATACTTTTTGAAATAATTGATCCGTTTGTCGTTGCCTATGAGCATACTTAAAATGATAAGGCTGGTAGTAATAAGGATAGAATGAACGATACGGACTAACATAATATGAGTACGGATAATAATACATTACGTTAACCCCCTATAGTCATAAAATATAAACATTAAGCATAACTTCAATATACTTCTCCAATATAAATGTATGAAACGAACTGGCGTATTCATGACAACAATAATATGTATCGTTTCTAACTTATTTATTTGGGCGTTTATTTGCTCGTCATCAAGGGTATTTAAATGATAAATAATTAGACTTTAAAGACTAGAATAATAAAGTTTTCTGATATATCTAAATTTTCCTATAAAATAACTATACAAAAGACGTAAAATGTTAGATAATAGTATAACAACCTATCTAGTCTTAAGAAAACCGTGCGCAAAGGAGGAAAAAACAATGAATAAACCTTTCCCATTTTATAGCGAGCAAACGAATCAATCTTTCTTACAAGCAGATATGACAAAAGAGGAGCGCGATGCACAATTAGTCGTTGATAAATCCATTCTCCTTTTTCAAAAAAATAGGTTAATGAAATTAATAGACCAATCACTAGAAAACCGTAATCAAAAGGAGTTTGAACAATTAACTGCTCAATATAATCAATTGTTACAACAATATTTACACGTTGCAAATCTATAAACCTTTCACGTTTTAGGTAAGACAATGTTGCCTAATTACGTTCCCTCTATTAAAAATTCAACTATATTCTCTATTTTAGTTTTTGTTATCCAAAAATTTGTTAGCTACGTAATCCAATGAAGAGCGTTCGTTATTCTTTGCGAATGCTCTTTATTACTTGTACAAGTATATCTAACAAAAACACAGGCGTTAGACGTAACAACACAAAAGGCAGTAGATAACCCAAAAATATTTTCACTTATGCCGTGCAAACAATAAAAAAGGACTCCCTTAATATGTTAGGAGTCCTAACTACTAATTAAAGTGTTACATCCTTTTCCTTCTCTGTTTCTATTTCTTTTTCTCGATGAAGGCAACATTGGCATTCCTTCCCCTTCCGTAATTCTTGTTTAAAAAAGTAGAGTAGAATACCAATAAGCAAAAATGAAACGACCCCTCCTGAAGAATCTTGTGCAATAACTTCTTCGACATGTCTTTCCAATAAACGTAACCAAATTTCGAACAGTATTTCCATTTTCCACTTCCCCTTTCAATTAGACGTATTCCAACAAACATCAAAACATACAGCATGATGAAAGGATCCTACGGCTGAAGGGATGGACTATACAGAATAATCTTAATATTCTGTATTATAATATATGTTACTATACTTTCTATATTTTTCCTATCCAACTAGAATCATATTTTTATAGGTCAACAATAATAAATATTTATAGAAATATTAGGGAAAAAAGTTATTTTAGTACAAAAGACTTCCCACTACATACCCGTCTATAAAACTAAGCTTGGACATCTAAAAACAGTTCCATTATACTTAAGAAAATAAAAAACTTGTCCATTTAGAGACAATACTTATCTGATATATATTCATAACGAGGTGTAATGTAATGGAACATTTAATTAATCAAAAAGTAAAAAACATTGAAATATCGGGAATTCGCAAGTTTTTTAATTTAGTGTCAAAATATGACAATGTCTTATCGTTAACGATAGGTCAACCGGATTTCTCAACACCTCAGCACATAAAAGATGCTGGTATAAATGCTATTCATAACGACCATACATCGTATACAGCAAATGCCGGGATATATGAATTGCGGAAAGCAGCTTGTCAATTTATAAGCGATAAATACAAACTACTGTATAATCCTGATTCAGAAGTAATTGTTTCCATCGGAGCTAGTCAAGGAATTGATATTACATTTCGCACCATTCTAACCGAAGGTGATGAAGTTATATTACCAAATCCTGTTTATCCTGGCTACGAACCTATTATTCGTCTTTGTGGTGCAACTCCCG
This sequence comes from Sutcliffiella cohnii, assembly GCF_002250055.1. NCBI lineage: Bacteria > Bacillati > Bacillota > Bacilli > Caryophanales > Bacillaceae > Sutcliffiella > Sutcliffiella cohnii. The sequence goes on along the minus strand of NZ_CP018866.1, from coordinate 1,928,699 downwards.
TCCACGTAGACACACGTTCATCTAGCTTCCTATTAACAGCAGATTTATTAAAAAAATACATAACAGATAAAACTCGTTGTATTGTGCTACCCTATCCGTCGAATCCAACAGGTGTAACGTTGCCTAATGATGAAATAAAAAAAATTGCGGCATTACTTAAAGATAAAGATATTTTTGTATTATCTGATGAAATATATAGTGAACTTGTATTTGAAGGAGAACATACTACAATTGCTTCTTTCCCAGGGATGAAGGAAAAAACCATTGTTATTAACGGTGTCTCAAAGTCACATTCGATGACCGGTTGGAGAATTGGCTTTGTCTTTGGACCGGAAAATGTAATGAAACATATGCTTAAAGTGCACCAATATAATGTTTCTTGTGCAACTTCCATTTCACAATATGCCGCCCTTCAAGCTTTAACGGTAGGAGCAGATGATGCTATTACAATGAATGAAACATATAAACAAAGAATGGAATATGTATACAACCGATTACAGGCAATGGGTATTGAATCTGTGAAACCGAATGGAGCCTTTTATATATTTCCTTCTATCGAGCAGTTCGGATTATCTTCTTTCGATTTTGCTGTTAAACTTTTAGAAGAAGCAAAAGTTGCTGTTGTGCCCGGAAGTGCGTTTTCAACTTGCGGTGAAGGATATATTCGATTATCGTATGCGTGTGATATGGAGACGTTAATAAAAGCGATGGATCGTCTTGAGCAATTGACACTATCTTTAAAACAAAAAAGCAAAAATAAATTTCCGTACGTTTGATATATCTATCTTTTTTAAAAAAGCTAGGCTGCTAAAGGCAACAGCCTAGCTTTTAGAGATTTAATACATTATTACTGCAAAGCTCTTTCTACATTAATGACACCATTACCGTAATAGAACGAACTTCCTAAATAAGTAGTCGTGCTGTTTAGTTTGTTACGAATTTGTGCAGCGGACCAGTTCGGATATTTAGCTTTTAGTAATGCGGCAGCACCTGCTACATGTGGAGATGCCATCGATGTACCGTTATAAGAAGCATAAGAACTGCCAGGTACTGTACTTAAAATACTAACACCAGGAGCCATTACTTCTAATTCAGACCCAACACTTGAGAAAGAAGCTCGGTTATTATTGGAATCAACTGCCCCAACCGCAATAACCGAAGAATATCTTGCAGGATATCCGATTGTATTACGATTACCTTGAGCTCCACTATTTCCTGCTGCAGCTACTACAACGATATTATTTCTGTAAGCGTTGTCAACCGCGCGCTGGAGTGCTGTTGAACCAGAGCTTCCTCCTAAACTCATGTTAATAACGTCCATTTTGTTTGCAATCGACCATTCCACCCCTTGTGCAATACCACTTAACGTACCACTTCCTGATGCACTAAGTACTTTTACCGCATATAACTCCGCGTTATAAGCAACACCTAATACTCCTACTGTATTATTTAATGCTGCTACTGTACCAGCCACATGGGTACCATGACCATTTGAATCAATATAAGGGTTGGATTCTCCAGAAATAAAACTTGCTCCACCTCTAACGTTCAAATCAGGGTGACTCGCATGTATTCCAGTATCTAATATAGCAACTTTAACACCTGATCCAGTTACACCTGAACTATGGGCTCTATGTGCATTAATATGTGTAACTCCCCACGGAGTAGTTTGTGCGTATGTTTGTACTTCTGCATTATGTTCAATAAACTCTACATTTGGATTATTTTTTAATGCTGCTACTGCTTTTTCAGGCAATTCGATATGCAATACGTTCATATACTGGAATTCATGTAATACGGATCCTCCAGCAGTTGTTACTGATTTCTTTGCATTACTGTCAATTCCTGTTTTAAAACCAATTAAGTATTCTTTTTTTGCAGCTTCGTTATTTTCTTTCGCACTTACTCCTCCAAATGTTAAGGAAAATGCTAAAACTGCTACTAAAAATAAAGCTGTACCTTTTAACCATTTTCTCAAACGACAACACTCCTTCGATTGTTTTGACAATTTTCAAAATTCGTAATTGTCGAGATTGATTATAACACTTATAAAAGTAGGTGCATTGTGTACAGAGAACGATTTTTATTTTCCTATTTTCTAAAGAAAAAGCACCACACCTTATGAAAGATGTAGTGCGTTAAGCTTGTATTTAAGAGAAAAGACCGAGTGAATGTAAAAAAATGATACCAATTCCAATAGGTATAATGTATTTAACTGCAAATAACCAAAGCTGAAATAACAATTTTGATGCTTTCGAACCTTGGAAAAACTCGTCCTCCAAAATCGAAACTGGAATTCGATAGCCAACAAATATCGCTATAAATAAGGCACCGATCGGAAGCGCCATATTACTTACAAGAAAATCAGCAAAATCAAACATAATAAATCCGAAAATAGTAATATTGCTCCATATTCCGAACGATAAAGCAGATGGTATACCTAAAATAAATATAATCGCACCACTAATCCAAGCGATTTTCTTACGATTGGTCGGCTTATTTCTTACTAACACTGAGACGACTATTTCTAAAATAGAAAAAGCTGATGTTAATGTGGCAAATAACAATAGAAGTAAGAACAATACTAGAAAAAACATCCCAAATGGTAGTTGGTCAAATACTGCTGGTAAAACGACAAATACTAATCCTGGGCCTTCATCCGGCTGGAATCCTAATGCAAATACAGCTGGAAAGATAACTAGTCCAGCTAAAATAGATATTAAAATATTTAAGCCTACTACTGAACTAGTTGACTTTACTAAGTCTTCCCCCTTTTGTAAGTAAGAACTGTACGTTACCATAATCGATACACCTACACTAAGTGCAAAAAATGATTGACCAAGCGCTAAAAGAAAGGTAGAGGAAGTTAACTGTGAAAAGTCTGGCATTAAGAAAAAACGTACACCTTCTAATGCTCCTTCAAGTGTTAATGATCTACCAATTAAAACGAGAAATAAAATAAATAATAATGGCATTAATATTTTACTAGCTTTTTCAATTCCACTTTGGATGCCAGATTGAACGACGACAATTGTAATAAGCAGAAAGAAAGCTTGTGCAAGTAATACTTCAGGACCATTTACGATTGTTTCATCGAAAAGAACTCCGAACTCATTCGCATTAAGGTTAGAAAGTTGACCCGTAAAGGATTTTACTATGTATGTCACAATCCAACCACCTACCACACTATAAAACGAAAGCAAAATAAAGGAAGCGACCACACCAAGCACTCCTATATAATGCCATTTACTGTTAGGTGCTAAATGTTTATATGCATGAATTGCATTCTTCTGCGTAGAACGGCCAATAATGAACTCTGCTAACAACATTGGAGCTCCGATAATAATAGTAAATAGAAGAAAGACAAGTAAAAATACTCCCCCCCCATTTGTTCCTGCCATGTAAGGAAATTTCCATATGGCACCTAAACCGATTGCCGACCCAGCGGCAGCTAAAATAAAACCTATCTTTGATGACCATTGCTCTCGTTGCTTCATAAATACACTCCTATTACTGTATAACTTAGTTGTACCCTTCCAAAGGAAGCTGTATGTTGAATGTTGTACCCTTTTTATCTTTTTTGTTTTCAATTTCAATGGAACCATTAAGGTTTTTAATAATATTAAAGGAAATCATTAGTCCTAATCCCGTTCCGTTTTCTTTCGTAGTAAAAAAAGGTTCCCCTAGCTTACTTAAGACTTTTTCAGAAATACCAGGTCCTTCATCACTTATCAGGATAGAGAGAAAACCATTTTGTACAGCTGTTCTAACCGATAACGTACCACCATTTTCCATCGCTTCAATACCATTTTTAATAATGTTAATAAACACTTGCTTCAATTGGTTACCGTCCGCTTTTACATAGTCCTTTTCAATTTGAAAATCAAATTCAAACCAAACATCATTAATAATTGCTTGTGTTTCTAATAATAACGTCACATCTTTAAGTAATGCACTAATTGAAACTGTACGGAATTGAACAGCTTGCGGTTTCGCCAATAATAATAACTCACTACATATTAACTCAATTCTATTTAATTCTCCATTAATTATTTGATAATAATCAGAAGTATGATAGTTCCCAGATTCAATTAACTTAAAAAATCCTTTTATAGCCGTTAACGGGTTTCTAATTTCATGTGCAATGCCTGCAGCTAATTGACCTGCGACCGAAAGTTTTTCAGATTGTACCATTAATTCTTCTGCTTTTTTACGCTCAGAAATATCACGGACAATAATTTGAAGTGCTTTTTTACCTAAATATGTAGTTGGGATAGCCACCATTTCGGTGTACAACTTTTTATCCTGAAAAGTCGTCCATGCTTGTTCAAATAAAGGATGTTTCTTTTCATGCTTACTACTATTAACTGTACGTTTCCAAATATCTTTAAAATGATTTTCTGCAATATTGTGAAAAATACTTTTACCAATAATTTCACCATAACTGTTTGCTTCCAGCATTTTTAACCCCGACTCATTAATAAACACCCATTTTTCTTCACAAATGATACCAATTGTATCAATCGTATTTTGTATTAATGTTCGGAACCTCTCTCGACTTTTTTGGAGGATATTTTGAAAATTTTTTCGGTGTGCAATATTTACTAATACGACAAATGAAGCTATTTTACCACGGAACATCGTCGGTGTCGACATCACGTCAAAATCAATTAAACTTCCATCAGCCCTAATCCATTGTTGTTCCATTAAACCAACATTTTTGCCACGCGCAACTGAAGTTAGCCGATGCTCTACAATATCATGAAACTTTGGATCAATAAACCGGTAAACATCTTTTTCGATAATTTGCATTCGATTATGTATACCTAATAGTTGGCATCCAGTCCAATTTATATACTCCACTTTACCATCAACAATAATTAAAACACCGTTCGGTAATTTTTCAATAAGGTCATGAGCATAATTTTCAATCAGTGGTTTATCTCCCAATGCATTACTCTCATAGCGAGTATACCCTTTTTCTCTATATAATTTATTATTAGTAGGTGACCAACCTGGTACTTGTGAAAAAGTGAACAGCCACTCTCTTTCATTTATGTTAGCTGAGGAACCAACAGAAACTATATTTGCTTTTCCACACAAAAATCCATCTGCAGTTTTTAACCTTACTAAAAAAGAAGCAGAATTGGTAGGTTGTTCAACTAAATTTTCAACTAAATATAGATCTTCTTGATGAATGTGTTCTCTAATAGGTTTTCCAATTAATTTAGAATTGTCCATGTTTAATAATGTCTCACTAGAAGTTGAGCAATATTTTATCTTTCCCAATTGGTCAATTACTAAAAATAAGCTTATGTTATTACTATCTGGATCAGATTGGTCTATTTCAGATTGAACAGGAGAATGGTAATATCCCATAACTTCCCCCCCTAATCATTTTATATATTAATATATTTAATTTGGTTTTAATTATACAATATATTCCGAATTTTTTCTAAACTTTTTCATCAATATGTAGATTCATGTCTTTTTTTTGCATATCACCTGTTCATTTACAGAAATAAATACTTTGGATTTTTTATATTTTACTATAAAATATATGGTAATGACGTATACATAACAAGGGGGAAATGTTCATGAACAATAGAGAAACTGTTGCTTTCGTAGGTACTGGGGTAATGGGGAATAGTATGGCTGGCCATTTATTAAGAGCTGGCTATCATGTTAACGTGTACACAAGAACAAAAGAAAAAGCAGAAAATTTAATAAGCTCTGGAGCAAAATGGTGTTCTACCCCAGCTGAAGCTGTAGCTGATGCGAAATATACGATTACAATCGTTGGTTACCCAAAAGATGTTGAAGAAGTTTATTTCGGAAAAGATGGAATATTAGAAAATGCAAAGCAAGGTTCTTTCGTCATTGATATGACAACATCAACGCCTTCATTAGCAAAAAAGATTTATGCAGCAGCAAAAGAAAAAGGGATTTATAGTTTAGATGCACCTGTATCAGGTGGAGACGTTGGTGCTAAAGAAGCTCGCCTTACCATTATGGTAGGTGGTGATAAAGATGCATATAAAACATGCCTACCTCTGTTCGAAAGAATGGGTAAAAATATCGTATTACAAGGTGAGGCTGGCTCAGGACAACATACGAAAATGTGCAATCAAATTGCGATTGCCACAAATATGATCGGAGTATGTGAATCACTTGCATATGCAAAGAGCTCTGGGCTAGATCCTGTGAAAGTGTTAGAAACGATAACGACTGGTGCTGCAAATAGTTTTTCCCTTAGTAAGTTAGCACCTAGAATACTTGCAGGTGATTTTGAACCCGGTTTTTATGTGAAGCATTTTATTAAAGATATGGGGATTGCCTTAGCTGAGGCTGAAGCAATGGGGTTAAAACTGCCTGGGCTTTCTTTAGCTATCGATATGTATGAAGAGCTTGCCAATAAAGGAGAAGAAAATAGCGGTACACAAGCGTTGTATAAATTATGGGAAATGTAATATTAATGTATTAATAGTAAAATAAAAAGCTGCTTCCTCGCATAGAAGCAGCTTTATAAGTTTTAAGCGTTTGCTTTAAAAAACTTCGGATAAAATTTATATATAATTACTAGTATCGCTATTGTAATAAGCATTTCTGGAACTAAATAAGACAAGTTATAAATAATAGAATATAATACAACCGGTATTCCATCTGGAGCATATTCACCGAACCAAATTACTCCTGAAAGGAAATGACTTATTAAACGTAATGCGGTTCCAAATATCATACCAACTACAATTGTACGAATAGTTACTCCTTTTACGGCAAAAATAGCGGCGAATCCTAACAGTGCAAATGGTAATGGGTAATCTAGAATAAGTTGCGCAGGATGAACAACATAACCTCCTGTTAACCAATTAATAACCCCTACTAATAGTCCGGTTACAACCCCCGCTTTCCAACCTCGTCTAAAAGCAATAACAAAGATTGGAACCATAATTAAAGATATAGATCCACCGTACGCCCAAAGCGCACCAAATTTCACATAGCTTAAAATAACTGCAAGTGCTGCCATCATAGATATTTCTACCATTGTGACTAAACGTTCTCTTTCCATCTGTCTCTCCCTTTCATGTATCCACTAGAAGGCTAGATTAAAGGAACATTTAGAAACGGTTAGAATAAAATAACAACCACTTCCCTACGCTAGTATAAACTAGATCAGGTTCCAAGAGTTAAGGTGTTCACCTCTCTCAGCCTTATCGGCACCTCTAGTGGACTTTCATTTACTTTTCCAATCAATATTGTAACATAATTTTAACAAAAGGGGAAAATTTTAATTGGAACACTATGAAATATCGATTCCTCGTAAATACTCTAGCATAACGTGAACCGCTACACGACTCGTCATATCCCGAAAATCGATTGTTGGATCTATTTCTACAATATCTATTCCACACACTTTATCGTGTTGAGCTACCTTATATACAGCTTCTAACAATTCACGAGAAGTCATGCCTCCGGGACCTAATGCTGGACAACCTGGAGCGTATGCTTGGTCGAGTACATCCATGTCAACTGAGATGTAAATATGATCCACTTTGCCTTGTAAATATTCCAGCGATTCTTCTATAACACACAATATCCCTTTTTCTTGAACATCTTTCATCGTAGAAATACGAATACCTTTCTCAAGAGCAAATTGATGATAATATTCGCTATTAGAGTAGTTTCGAATCCCCACTTGTACTAGGTGGGCACCTTGAAGGACTTCATCCGAAAGTAACCTATTGAATGGTGTACCATTAGTTGGCCCACCATCTTCCGTATTTCTTAAGTCATGATGTGCATCAAATTGAATAACACCAATTGTACCGGCCTTTGCGTTACTCATTCCTTTTACTAGCGAATAAGTAATAGAATGATCCCCACCTATAAAAATAGGGTGTAGGGACGGATTTTCCCTAATTAGCTTCTCTATACTTTGTTCAATGCGGCGATAGCTTTCTTTTATATCTGTTGCATGCATGAGCACATCTCCACAATCGGTAAGTTTACTAGATTGCAGGTCTTCTCTAGTCTCTACTGCATATGTTGAATAGTTGTGAAAAAGTTTTCTTACAGTAGCAGGAGTGAAGCATGCCCCAGAATGACTAATAGATGGCTTGGATAAAGGAACACCAATAACGGCTGTTCCTTTTATCTCCTCTATGCCATTCCACTCCTGTAACAGAGAAGCTGCTTTTTTGTAGTAGCGATCTGTAAACAGTGGACTGCCAGCTTTTTGAATAAACGTTTCCTTATCCAACATAGGCCCCACCTTTCGCTACTTCTTCTCCGTTTAAATAAACTGTATTCGTGTGGTTTACCCCGTAATGATAAGGAACATATAAATAGTTTGGCGCATTCCATACAACTACATTTGCTTTACGTCCTACTTTTAATGCGCCTGCACTACTCCCACGATTAATAGCATGTGCAGAATTAATCGTGACAGCATTCCAAATTTCTTCTGGCGTGAGCTTTAACTTTAGCATTGCTAAGTTCATAATTAGTTGAATGTTTTCGGTAGGAGAGCTACCCGGATTAAAATCTGTCGCTAGTGCAACCGCGGTACCGTTATCAATCATTTCCCTTCCGCGAGCGTAACCTTCTTTATTTAAATAAAATGTCGTACCAGGAAGTAAGACAGCTATTACTTCAGAATTACCTAACTCTTTAACAGCTCTATCAGATGCAGCAATTAAATGATCTGCTGAAATTGCTCCAAGTTCGATTGCTAACTCTGTACCTCCTAAAGAGACAATTTCATCTGCATGTATTTTCAATTTGAATCCAGCTTCTTTTGCAGAAGCTAAGTATCGGGCTGACTGCTCTACGTTGAATACAGCTTCCTCACAAAATATATCAACAAATTCTGCTAAATCTTCTTCTTTTAGCTTCTGAAACATTTGTTTCATTAACTGTAAAAACTCCTCTGACTTTCCTTTATATTCGTTTGGAATAGCATGTGCCCCTAGAAATGTTCTCGGGATGTCTATTTCATATTCCTCCGCTAATTGTTTCGCAACTTGTAGCTGCTTTAACTCTGTATCTAGATCTAAACCGTATCCACTCTTTGCCTCTACCGTTGTAATTCCATAACTAATCAGTCTTTCTAGATGAAAACTAGCTTTTTCTAGTAAATTCTCAAAACTAGCTTTGCGTGTTGCTTCTACAGTTGAAAGAATTCCTCCACCTTGCTGTAAGATTTCTAAATATGGTACTCCTTGCTGTTTTAAAGACATTTCGTGTTCCCTTGAACCTCCAAAAACTAAATGTGTATGGGGGTCAACTAGTCCTGGAGATACTAGCTTTCCACTACAATCTATCACTTTTTTACTCTTCAAATTTAGAGCCTCTGCTGTCGTACCAACAAATTGAATGACTCCATCTTTCCATCCAATCGCTCCATTTTCTATTAGGGGAAGCTTACTCATTTCCTCCCCGTGCACTTGATGATCGTGACCGTGATCCATCGTTAACAACTGACTACAATTTATTAATAGAGAATCTAGCATTATACATCCTCCTTCAACATCGGAATATGAACGCCACGTTCTTTAGCAACCTCTACCGCTTTTGAGTACCCTGCATCGACATGTCGTACGACTCCCATTCCTGGGTCAGAAGTTAAAACACGCTCTAATCGTTTCGCTGCATCATCTGTACCATCTGCGACAATAACCATCCCTGCATGAAGAGAATACCCCATACCTACTCCACCACCATGGTGTACAGAAACCCAACTAGCACCATTCACTCCATTAATTAACGCATTTAAAATTGGCCAATCCGCCACTGCATCACTACCATCTAACATTCCTTCTGTTTCCCGATTAGGAGATGCAACGGAGCCACAATCTAAATGATCACGGCCGATTACGATGGGAGCTTTTAACTCTCCGCTTGCAACCATATCATTAATTATTTTGCCAAAACGGGCTCTCTCCCCATAGCCTAACCAGCAAATACGTGAAGGTAAGCCTTGAAATGCTACTTTTTCTCGCGCCATTTTAATCCAATTACATAAATGTGTATTATAAGAAAACTCTCGTAAAATAACTTCGTCCGTTATATATATATCTTCTGGGTCACCTGATAGTGCAACCCAACGGAATGGCCCCTTCCCTTCACAAAATTGTGGGCGAATGTATGCTGGTACGAAGCCAGGGAATTGGAATGCGTCCTGTACACCTTCATCAAAGGCTACTTGGCGAATGTTATTTCCGTAATCAAACGTAATTGCACCTTTATTTTGCATATCAATCATCGCTTGTACATGTATCGCCATGCTTTTCTTCGATTGTTTAACGTATTCTTCCGGATTTTCCAAGCGTAACTTATTTGCTTCTACAAGTGAATAACCAATCGGAACGTAACCATTTAATGGGTCATGGGCGGACGTTTGGTCTGTTAAAATGTCTGGGGTAAATCCTCTCTCCACTAACTGTGGCAAAATTTCTGCTGCATTTCCAACAAGACCGATAGATAAGGGTTCTCTACGATTTTTGTACTCTTCTGCTTTTGCTAACGCCTCATCTAAACTATGAAGCAATACATCACAATATCTAGTATCAATACGACGCTGAATTCTTTCTTCGTCAACGTCAATACCAATTACTACCCCACCATTCATCGTTACTGCTAACGGTTGAGCTCCACCCATTCCTCCAAGTCCAGCTGTTAGTGTAACCGTTCCTTTTAATGTGTTGTTAAAATGTTGTTTCGCAGCTTCTGCAAACGTTTCATATGTTCCTTGTAGAATCCCTTGAGTACCAATATATATCCAGCTACCAGCTGTCATTTGGCCATACATCATTAGCCCCTTTTTATCTAACTCATGAAAATGCTCCCAATTGGCCCATTTTGGAACTAAATTTGAGTTGGCAATCAACACTTTCGGTGCGTCCTTATGACTCTTAAAAATAGCAACTGGCTTACCAGATTGAACTAAAAGCGTTTCATCGTCCTCTAATTCTTTTAAACTAGAAACAATACTCTCAAAGCTTTCCCAGTTTCGAGCTGCCTTTCCAATTCCCCCATACACAACGAGATCACTAGGATTTTCTGCCACTTCTGGATCTAAATTATTCATTAGCATTCTTAAAGCAGCTTCTTGAATCCATCCCTTCGTATTTAACTCCGTACCACGTGGTGCTCTAATTATTTTTTCTCCCATTTTCATAACCCCTTTTCAATTTTTTATCGTTTCTTCACATTCTTCTTTCATCAATTGAGCTAATGCTTCTATATCTTTAGAAAAAATGCGGTCTTCTGTTATAGAAGGTACGATATTCCTCCCATTTTGATACCACTTTTGCATGTTTGGAGATGCGTATTCAACGCCACGATATTCTACAGCTTGTAATGCACAAATATATTCAATTGCTAGTACCCGTCGAACATTTTGGATAATTTGATACGCATGCCTTGCAGCAATCGTTCCCATACTAACATGGTCTTCTTGGTTGGCTGACGACGGAATAGAATCGACACTCGCTGGATGCGCTAACGTTTTATTTTCCGACACTAGTGATGCAGCACAATATTGCATAATCATTGCCCCGGATTGCAAACCAGGCTTTGGACTTAAAAAAGGCGGTAAGTCATTTAATTGTGGGTTGACGAGTCTTTCAATTCGTCTTTCGGAAATGTTCGCTAATTCTGCCACTCCTATTTTCAAAAAATCCATCGCTAGTGCGATTGGTTGCCCGTGGAAATTTCCACCAGATATAATTTTGTCTTCAAATATTAACGGATTATCTGTTGCTGCATTTATTTCTATTTCTAGCTTTTCTTTTACATAATTTAAAACTTGCCAGCTAGCCCCGTGAACTTGTGGAATACAACGCAAGGAATACGCATCCTGGACACGCTTTTCACCTTGCTTTGTTACTAATTGACTGCCCTCTAATAGTTCTAGCATTCTAGCAGCTACTTCTTCCTGCTCACGATATCCTCTTACTCTATGAACATCTGGGTCAAATGCATCGATAATTCCATTTAAACCTTCCATCGTAAGGGAAGCGATTTTCTCTGCCTGCATGGCGATTTTTTCTGCCTCTAAGTACGCGACAACACCGACAGCTGTCATTGCTTGTGTACCATTTATAAGCGCTAATCCTTCTTTCGCTCCAAGAACAATTGGAGTTATTCCAAGTTTACTTAGAACTACTGCTGTTGCTATTCTTTCACCTTCATAATACACTTCACCCTCCCCAAGAAGAGTTAAAGCTAAATGAGAAAGTGGGGCTAAATCTCCACTTGCACCAAGTGACCCTTGTTGAGGAACAACCGGTATTATGTCTTCATTAACATAAAATAACAATCTCTCAATAACTGAAGGGCGTATTCCTGAGTAGCCTTTTAATAGTGCATTTGCTCGTAACACTACCATCGCTTTACTTATAGCAGGATGAAATGGTTCTCCTACACCACAAGCATGAGAATGAATTAAATGACGTTGTAATTCTTCCGTTTGTTCACTTGGAATGAATACATCACTAAACTTACCAAATCCAGTTGTAATACCGTACACTACTTTTCCTTCTTCAGTTATTTGTTCTACTTTTTTTCTACTAGCTGCAACTCTAGAAAGTGCTTCCGTACATGCTTTTACCTTTTCTTTTTTAAATAGTATGTTGTCTAACTGTTTTAACGACAGATGATTACCAGTTAACGTAACCAAAGTTCTCCACCCCTTTATAGCCCTAAAAATAGCAAAAGGAGGCTATACCTTTTAAACTAGTAAAAGGTACAGCCCCCTAATGATCAATATCTATGGGCAACAATATTTACATGTGATTAATTCCTAAACCTATCGTTTCGTGCTCTGATCCTCGAACCGGCGCTCCAATTGTTCCATACAACGCAACGGCAATCCAATCTCCTTCTTCCATTTCCTCATATGGATTACCACGCACAATTGCAAAGCGAAGTCCAACCGTTCGCATTAACGACCCTAACTGTACTTGACCACGTGTTACACCACTTAACGCATCCATTATTGCGTGATATAACGCATGTGTTTCTCTATATCCGTTCGTTCGGATAATACCTTCTCTCTTTGCTGCCGTTTCAATAGCGGAAACGACTTTCTGAGAATCCATTGCCCCTACCTTACCCGTACAATATTTCCAATGTGGTGGTAATGAAATAGATTCTTCCGCTTCTGATTGAAGTACTAATAGAATGGCATGTTTACCAATTCTTTTATCAACAGCAAGTACCATATCATTTCTCCAAACGTTATAAATTTTCTAATAACTAATGACTACCTTCAGTTTAAAGGTAGCTAAGCTCTATTGTCAAGGACTCTCTTAGTCAAATGACTTGGACAAAATATAATATTGAATCCCTTTTGTTGCACGTAATGCCTCTAATTGTTTTTGATCTGCAAGTACTTTATTTTTTGCTTTTTTTGCTTTTTCCGCTTCTAGGGACAGTTTCATCCAATCTTTACGAATGTGCTGAATGGAATGGACAAAGTTCGATTCATTTTTTTCTTCTATCGCTATCGCCGCCAGGAAATAATGTTTAAATTCCTCTTGTGGAATAAACGTTATTTCTTCTTTTAATAACTTCCAATCTTTCATATATAAATAATAATTTGCTCGAAAGACCGCTGTTCGCTCTTTCTTCTTCCATTTCTCTTCTAATTTTTCTAACGCTTTTTTAGCTTCACTCATATCTTTATTTGCTAGTTGTAGGATAAAGTCATAGTAAGGTTCTACTGACTTCTTTTGTAAATATTTTTCTATTTTTTCAACATCTCTTGATAAAAACATATAACGTACATCACGATATGAAAATAATAAGAACGCGATAAACACTAAAAAAACGAACATCCAATAATCTACTTGGACGTTTAAAACTCCTAGTAAAAATCCGATAAGTAATCCACCAAAGATGATAGCTATAAGTCTTTTAACATTCATTTATAAAAAATACCAACTTTCTAATATAGTTATATCGATTTAATCATACCACCATCAACTAAGAAAGAACTCCCCGTCATGTAACTATTCGCATCAGAAGCTAAAAAAGTTACAACTTTTGCAAACTCATCAGGATGTCCATACCGGCCTAAAGGAATGTTTGCTTTCGCTTTTTTCTCGACTTCTTCTATTGAAATACCTTGTCGCTCTGCACTAACACTATCTAAATGCGCTACCCGATCTGTCGCAATTCTCCCTAGTGCAACGGTATTGATTAAAATATTGTGAGGGGCAAGCTCAGTTGCAAGTGATTTTGAAAGTCCGACAATGCCTGTACGGAAAGTGTTAGACAAAATTAATCCTTGAATAGGTTCTTTGATGGACGAAGAAGCAATATTAATAATTTTCCCACCTTGATTCTTTAAGTATGGTAATGCTTCCCGAATTAAGCGAATATAGCTTAATAGATTTAATTCAAATGCATTTTGCCACTGTTCATCATCCATTTGCTCAAACGTTCCAGCGGGTGGTCCCCCTGCGTTATTAATTAATATATCAATCGTACCATTCTGTTCAACTGTGTATTGTACCGCTTTTTTTATGTCTTCTGTTTTTGTAATATCTGTCTTTATGTATGTAACGCTTCCTTTGTTTAAAACCTTTAGTTCATCCATTGTTTCTATTAATTTTTCTTCATTGCGGCTAGCAAGGACTACGTTTACTCCTTCTTTTACAAATGAAGTTGCAATCGCTCTTCCTAATCCTTGACTTGACGCAATAACTAAAGCAGACTTACCTTCTAAATTAAGTTCCATTTCTATCCCACCCTATCATGTATTTAATTTTCCATATTATTATTTTAGCACATGAGATGGAAGAGTTCCTTTAAATAATTTAGGCGATCTATTCATAGACCGCCCTCCTAAAAAATTATGATTGTAAATCAACGTCAATTACGTTTATTTGAATTGCATCTAAACTCCCGTCAAAAATAACTTCATCATTTAAAAAAATTGTTGCCTCATTAACACGTTCTGAAAAATAATGTGGCGAATGAAATATCGTCAAACCAATACCGTGCGAAATTAAAGTCTGTAAATTAGCTCTTTCCGTCTCTGTCATATTCCCCACTTCTCCAGTTATTTTAATTTCTATTGAGTTACCCGAATAGCCGGTATATGATAACGAAAACATACTTAAATCAACGGTAGCTTCAGGTAAGTCCGGTCTATCATGGAGCGAAAGGAAACTTTCAATATATTGCTCCACTGTTTCATAAACATTAGTTTCTTCCTTTAAAAATATTTGCTTTCCAGTGTTAACTGGTGTGTAAACATTATTGCGAACAATTGTAACATGTTCGTGTGAGCCACCGTGACTATCCATAAATGGCTTATCATCTTCGAAAACCGTAAAATATTCTGCTTCCGGTACTATTTGCCTCGCATATACATGAAAAGCATATCCAGCTAACATCATTCCGGTAGAACCTTGAACATTAATTAGATCTTGTTTATTAAAATATAGTGATACATGTTTATTTTCTTCATCATAATGATAGCTTTGTAGTGGGATATCGCTTCGTGCTGGTACGATAAGATAATTTTCTAGTAAATATTCCTTTAGCATTGGATCTGCATGGAAATTTAGATTATCCAATGATTCTAAATTAATAGAAGGAATAGTTACTGGTATAGTGTACATCGCATTGTCGTCTGACATTGCTACTGAAAAATATTGCTTACTTTCATCGTATATCCCTTTATAAACAACGCTGTCTATTTCATTTTCATTTTGGTTTTGTTCTTCTTCTTTACTACTATCTTCCGTACTTTCATCTAGTTCTTCATTTAATTCTTCTTCATTATTTTCCACTTCTTCTTGATCATTGTTATCCTTTTCTTCTAGGTGCTCTTGTTCATCAGAAACTACCGGAGGATTAATTTGTTCGTTATCTTTGTTAAACAAAAATTGGGACCCAATAAAAACAGCTATGAAGAACAAAGTAACGCTCGCTGTCACCATTAAATAATGATATGCTTTACTTTTTTTCTCGATTTTACGTGCCTTTTGAAATAAGTTTTGACGAATTAATTCTTGGCGGTTTTTATTCCAGTTAATATCTTCATTTAGTTGTTGAAAGTCTTGATCATTAAATAAATTTTTCATATTTATAACCCTCCTTTTCCATTTCTTTTTCCAATGCAGTTAATGCTCTGTTTAGTGTCATTTTCACTTTGCTTTCTGACCATTGTAAAATTTCAGCTGTTTCTTTCGTTGAAAGTCCTTTTACTTTTCTAAAAACAATTACTTCTCGATAATTTGACTTTAACTTTTGTAATAACTGAAACAGTTCTACTGAACTTTCACGAATCGTTACAACCTCTTCTGGTAACGGTTTTGGATCTGCAGATTGAAAAAATTCTTTTACTTTTAATAATGGCTTCTTTTTTCGCTGAGCATCAACTGTTACATTATGAGCAATCCGATAGATCCAAGTTTTCGGGCTTGAATTTCTGTGAAACGAATCATAATGAACAAATACTTTTACAAAAGTTTCTTGTGTTAAATCTTCTGCTTGCTGATAATCATGCGTCATCATAAAAATATATTTGAATATGCTTTCGCTATATAGCGTATACCATTCTTCTACTTCTCTTTTTTTAGCATCAAGCAAAACAAATCCCCCTTTCTTTTTTTCGTTACTATTTAGACGGTTTAAATTAATGTTCGGTCACACAAAAAAGATCGACAAGAGAAATGGATTAATTAATTAGTAAAAGAAAAATCGATGTACAATTACATCGATTTAAATAAGTTTTAATTTTATTAGGTTGGATAGTTTTATTATGAAAACGAAGCTCAACGTACTAACTACAAAAGTTATGATGAAAAACATTGGTGAAACTGTATATCCGAAGGCAACTTCTTGTTGTAGTATCGTTACATTTTGATTGTTATATAAATCTGGTTTATGGCTCCAAGTTTGCCATAAGCCGTAACAAACAAAACTAATTACTAGGACGATATGTAGAAGAAGGGAAAGTATAATACTTTTTGCGATCAACTTCATTCTAAAAACTTTCCTTTTTCCAAACCATTGCTTGAAATTGCAAGTCCGGATTATTTATTTGTTCAGATGTTAATGTTCGAAACGAAACGAGCTCAAAATAGTTACCACCTAATTGTTTGACCTTTTCTTCGGAGAAAAAGGAAAAAAATCGTTTCGGTTCATATGAATCGTGTTCCCATATCCCTTCAAAATCATGTCCACCGTATACACCCCAAAAAAAGTGACCCCCAGGCTTTAGTACTCTTTTAATCTCTTTCAGAACGTTTACTAATTCCTCTTTTGGAACATGTAGTAGACAATTCATCGCCCAAATCGCACTAAATGAATGGTCAGAAAACCGCAAATCATCAAATGACATTTCATATGCATCTAACCCTTTATTACTACAAATTTTAACCATTTCAGGTGATAAATCAATGCAAGTTACCTCATGTCCTCTCCCTTTAAAAAATAGCCCATCTTTTCCAGTCCCAGCACCGATTTCTAACAATTTGTCACTATTGTTTAGAAAAGAAAGAAAAATATCTCTTTCTTGAACTTTCCATTCATCCATTTTACTCACTTCTCGCTCCACCGCTTTTTCATTGTACGCTTTTGACAGTTTTTCTTTTATTTGTTGATAAGACATATCAATTCACCACTTCTCCCTTGTACAACGGAATTCTTATTTGTTCGGTTGGTTGAATGGATTTTCTTACATCTGTCGCTTTTAAAATAAACGTTTCTGGTAGTTCCTTTGAAAAGTCTGGATAGAGTTCAAGTTCCTGAACAATTTCCGTGCCCTCATCTCCCTCCATATGATAGCCATACCCACCAACATGAAAATTATCTAAGTAATTATCCTCTTCATCAACAGCATTCCAATGGAAAAAGTATTCTGTCTTTAAAGGTTTGCTTCCTTTTAACAATATTTTAGGGTATACAAAATCCACATGTTGACTATTATCCATTATTACTTCCACTGTATTAATCTCTATATCATCATATTTAAAATTAACATCGTAAATCCCTTCTTCTAGCTTTATAGGTATGTCAATTTGGGCAGGTTCCATTTTGTTAATTGAAATAAATTCAAAATATATAGGTTCTTTCGGATCTAGGTTTCCTATTTTTTCGAAACTCTCTCTATCTCTTAATATATTCATAAAATCAAATTCAAATATAAATCCATCTTCGGTAAATTGCGGCTCAAAATAATTGCTATAATACCCTACTAGTGGATCACCATTTTCCGTTACTACTTCAAATTCGAGATGAGGCATTAAATAGTACATATCTGCTTCGATTCCAGCTATTTCTCTAAATTGCTCTGTTTTCCTTTTTCTTTCTTCTTCCGATAGCGCCACGAACATTGTTAGTTTACTTTCGATATCCGTTCTTTCAAACTTTTTAATTTCGAATTGGCCAACATCATCCAACGTAATTGTTTCATTTATTTCAACAGTTTCAACGTTTATATTTGCTTTTGCATAATTAACAGGAATTTGTATGTCCCACGAACCAGGATATCCTGCAATTCTACGAATATTTAATAATATTTCGAATTCATCTGGTATTTCGCCTAATTGATTTAAAGAAAAATAAAGTGTATCTTCATTTTCTGCTGTTGTACTATGAAACATCGGCATAACCATATCGACAAATTGAACTCGGTCCCCTGTTTTTATTTGAACGATTCTGTTATCCCAAATGTCAATAATAGAATCATAACCGTACGTTCCAAACGATTTTTCCGATTCTACTTTGTAATGTAAGGCAATATTGCTAGGGCTTATATCTATCCCCGTTATTTCTAACGTTATTTCTTTATCCGTAAACGTATACGTCCCTTCATCCCAAACATTGTACATTTCTCCATGTTTAATATAGTTTGATACGGCCGTATATACAGGGGAAAGCTTCGGAACGACGAACATTCCTAGTAAGACGACAGCTAACAAAATAGTGGATGTCACAATTTGATATTTCCAAGATCTTCTTTTTTTATTGTTTTTTGTATAAGCACTAAGCCCTTCTACCACTTCGTCCGCGAAGGAATCAGGAAGGAAAGGTTGATTCAGAAATTCAATTAGTTGTTTATCTTCCTTTTCGAATGTAGTTAATATTTCACGGCAAGCTGGACAAAACTCTAAATGATCTTTGATGATTGTATTTTCTTCGTCAGAAAGATCCTGTTTATAGAACATAAAAAGCTTATCTACTTTTATACAATCCTCAGCTTGACTTTTTGCTGTAATCGTTCCACGTAGCTTTTCTTTAGCTTCGGTTAAATATCTTTCTACCTCACTAATCGAAAAATGTAAAACTGTTGCTATATTGCTCTCATCCATTGCTAAAACGAAATGTAGTAGCAACACTTTTTGTTCTGGAAAAGTTAACGAATGAAACGGAATATGTTCTGTCCTATTTCCTTTATAAGTAATGCGATTAAATAAATGTGGAATCGTTATTTTGAAAAACCAAGATGTAAACGTTTCTTCTTCATTATACGTCGGAAGCTGTTCATACACATATTGAAAACTTCCTTCAACTAATATTCTCGCTTCCTCTTTATCATTGACCATTCGATATGCTATTGCATATAGACGATCTTGGTAAAGCTCCACATAATATGTAAATTTTTCTTTATTTCCATTTAAAATTTCATTTATATTAAGTAAATCCTCCTGCATATAGGCCACCCTTATTAATCGGAATTTTTTTACTGTTTAAAAATATTGTATCATTTTTCACTATTTTTTGGGAGAAATTTGTTAGAAAAACTCGATGTTCGCGAGTCGTTGCAACGAAGCGAGCTGCGTTAGTTTTTCTTATGCGACTATACAAGCAAACATTTTTATATAATGGCATCTAACATTCTATGAGTATAAAAATTTACTTTCCTATAATCAAAAAAAAGCAAGCTTCTTAAAATAAGAATACTTGCCGTTACATTCATTTTATTGTCGATAAAAGTAAAGCAATTTTAAATAAATATCACGTTTTACTTCATCTATATTTTCTCCCCCGCGTTTACGGGATTTCTTTTTAATACCGAATAGAATGGATAGCATAATTTTCACCTTCCATGAACTTTATTTTCTTCTTATCATTAGTATAGAATCTTTCCATCTTTACTAAAACGAACGGAAGAATGGTTTTCTTTCATCCAATACACTACATTTATTTCCTACTTCACGATGAAAGATACTCCGCCTTTTGGCTGAAACTATATTAAGTTCAACTAACAAGTTAGGGAAGTGACAGATAACTTCCCTCATTGACTTATGAAAATTTGATTTAGTAGGAAGGAGGAGACTGAATGGGAGCAACAGAGAGAGATGGTTATGTATTCGAAACAGAGTACAGCGTTGTCCAACAAAAAGGAGCTGTTCATGTATATAAAAAAGGACAATTTATTAGCGAGCTTCCCTTTCAATTTGAAGGGAATCAGCCAAGTTCAGAACAAATTGAAAATGTAATTGATGCATATTTAGAAAAAATGTAACCTAAAAATTCTTAGGATAACCAACAAAAAAAGTCCTAAAAGTCAGTTTGTACTAACTTTTAGGACTGCCCTTTTTTATTACTGAATGACACGTACTGCTTTCACTGCGCGTGGTTTCCAGTAGTTACTGTAGTTAGAAAATGCTACACCAGTAGAGGTAGCTGCATGTAATAACGTGTTAGAATCTACTACGATTGATACGTGGTTAATGACACCATTTCCAGTCGTATCAAAGAATACTAAGTCCCCTTTTCTTATTTGAGAAAGTGGAATTTCAGTACCAGCGTTTGCTTGTTGACCAGAAGTACGTGGTAATGTAATTCCATTTTCACTAAATACTCTTACTGTAAAGGACGAACAATCAAATGCATCCGTTCTAGTAGTTGCCGCTCCGAATAAATACGTTGCCCCGACATATTTTCTTCCGCTATTGATAATGACATCCGCTTTTTCTTGCCAAGTTGATACTGGTGTAGAGACTGCAGTTGCTTGCTGTGTTCCAGATGGCAGTTGTATAACTTGTCCAACAAACACTCGGTTCGGATCAGTTATTTTAGGATTTGCCGCTAATAAAGATTGATACGTAACACCGTGATTTTTAGCGACTACAGTTAAGGAATCACCACTTTTAATTGTGTACGTAGTGCCAGTAGGACGAGCCGTGTTAGTAGGTGTAGCTGTATTATTTGCCGGTACTTGTATTACTTGTCCAACAAAAATACGATGTTCACTTTGTATAGAAGGGTTTAAATTTAATAAACTGGAGACCGACGTATTATGATCACGTGCAATAACAGATAGAGAGTCACCTGACTTTATCGTATATTGCTTTGTAGAATTATTAGTTGATGTAGAGTTTGTTGTTGTAGAAGTTTTTATCGTTTGACCTGGAAAAATTGTGTCAGTATTTAATTGGTTCCAATTTCGCAACTGATTAATTGTAACAGAATGATCGTTTGCTATTTTCCAAAGAGAATCACCAGATTTAACAGTGTAGTCAGAAGCAAAAGCTTGATTTGAAAAAAGGAAAGTTGCTGCTAACGTACCTACGATTATCGTTTTTTTCATGTTGTGCATTCTCCTAACATAGAAAGTTTTTTTCGTTCACTTAACTCCAACAACTATGTTAGCATGAAAGATTAAAAAAATACTGTACTAATAATTGGTAATAACGTTGAAACCGCGTCCTATAAACGTCCAAGAGAATAAATTAATAATAGTTAGAAAAATAATGCGATTGTTATAATTTTAAAGGAATTGTTTGCATTTCAACTCAAAAAGGCTAGCAATCATTGCTACCCTTTTTAAGTATAAAGATTGACTATTTAACTTATAAACCCGCATTTCTTTGCAGTCTTTTTGCTATTTCTAAGAAATCTTCTCTTGAAATTCCTGGCGCAAATTCTTCCGGTAGGTCTTCAAAATCAGGGACCGGAGCTCCTTGAGGTGCTCCTTGTATAACTTCTAGTGGTCCTCCATCTTCAGGGTGACGTCCTTTCCAAATCATCGAAATGTCTTTAAAGTCATTATCACTAAATGTATATAACTTCCGATGAACTCCTTGAGCTTCAAACTTTCGAGTTGTTTCAAACGCTTTGTTTTCTAAATTCGGTATTGGAACCATTTTCGTCATATCTACACCTGTAGCTATTTCTAATGCCTTTGCATAAGCAACTACGTGCACCCCACCACGGACTAATAAGTAGCCGATCATTTCCCTTGCTACTGGATTACTCGTCATTTCATACACTCTCATTTTATGTGTGCGAGCACCACATTCTAAGAAGAAATTATGAAGTAAATCTAAAATTAAATTACCACTATTAAATACGTTATCACCCGTCCAAGGTCTTCCCATCGAATCTCCCGCTAATGCTGTTTGTGCATTAACTATATAATGATAAGAATTTCGGAAATCTTTCGTATTTCCTAAAGGTGTAGCATCGGGCGGAGCTGGTCTTGTTGTTCCTTCCATCATTAAGTTGATAGTATTTATTACTAACTCCACATGACCTAACTCTTCCGCTGTAATACTAGCTACTAAATCGTAAAACGGTTTTAGTTTACGCTTATTACGAAAATTATTTGATTGGTACATATAATTATTTAATGTAGACATCTCACCGAATTTTCCACCTAGCAACTCTTGAACGGCAGCTGCACCGTTTGGATCTGGCTTCTTCGGTCTTGGTAATTCGATAAGTAGTCGGTTATATCTTTTATACAAAACGGCATTCCTCCTCCAATAATAATAATAATAATAATAATAATAATAATGATGTACACTATTACTTTTGTATGTTGAGGGAAGAATGTCCTATTCCTTTTTCTTATTTGTGTAGGCACTCGCCTATACAACTTAGGTGAATTCATCATAATGTATCGTATAAATAAATTAAAGTTCCAGTATGAGTACTTTCTTGGGACAGTAATGAAAGGAGATGCTTTGCATGAGCAAAGGTGTACCTACAGCTTCAGTAGGATGCTTCACTGGAGGTTTCACACTTTATATTATTTTGTTTATTTTACTTGTAATTATCGGGGCTGCTTTTTTAGGCTATTGATAAATATCATTTGGACAGAGAAAGCTAAATTCACTTTAGCTTTCTTTTTTCTTTTTATTTAAAATTTCCACCCCAAAACTTTCTTCTCGATAAAACATATTTTTTTTAGTTTAGGTCAATATATTAGTACATAAACTGTTAAGCCAAGTCGGAGGAATCTAAAATGATTCAAAAAACTATAAATTTACACTCACCAATTTTGTATGAATTCATTAATATAGGTTGTACCGATGAATAAGTCTTTAGAACGATTATTATGGAGCATTGCACTTCCCGGCTTTGGACAACTACTTAATCGAAAATATGTTAAAGGTATTACATTTATTATTTTGGAATTTATCATTAACGTATTTTCAAATTTTAATACTGCTATTATGTTAAGTTTTAACGGAGAAATAAAAAGTGCCTACACATCCATTGATTATTTGTGGCTCATGTTCTATCCTTGTTTATACTTTTTTGCGATGTGGGACGCCTTTAAAGATGCAGGTGGAGGTAAGAGTCGGTATGCTTTTATACCATTTGTCAGTTGCGCATATTTTGTAACTGTTGGACTAATGATATCTGGAAAAGCAAAGCTATATGGTCATTTAATAGGGCCAATTTTTATGCCTATGCTATTTGTTATTCCAGGTGTAGTAGCAGGACTTATAGTTCGGGAAGTGCTCCTATATTTAGAGAAAAGCAACAAAATTCCAACGTAAGTAGGAGAGATATAAATGCCTCATATAAGAACAAGAGACGGAGTACAAATTTATGCAGAAAAACTAGGGTCAGGAAATACTACGATAATTTTTATTCACCCACCTGGGATGGGGCATGTCACTTTTAAACAACAAAAGCCACTTTCAAGCCGTTATTCCATATTATTAATGGATTTAAGAGGGAATGGAAAAAGTAGTGTTGGAACTCAGCAAATAACTTTTTCGTTACTCGCCCAAGACATTTATGATGTTATGAAGCATTTTGATATTAAATCAGCCATTCTTTGTGGGTATTCAAACGGTGCATCGATTGCATTAGAATTCGCTTTGCGTTATCCATCTTCCACAAAAGGACTTGTCCTAGTTGGGGCATTCCCAAAAGTTAATTCCTTACTTCTTTACGCAGAGTTTATGTTAGGTATACTAGTAACAAAGTTAAATGCAATGCCTTTAATTTCTTTTGTTATCGGCAGAGCACACGCACATAGTAAAGGATATGGAAAGCAGCTCGAATCTTACATTCGAAAGACGAAGGCTAAAACGTTACATAAGATGTATAACGAAGGCGTTAAATTTGATCGTACTGAACGTTTACAAGAAATAAAAGCTCCTATACTTCTTGTATATGGGAAAAAAGATTTTTATGTTCATCATTACCAAAAAGAATTTCGACATTTCCACCGTAATACAGATGTTGTATATATATCTAAAGCAAAGCATCAAGTACCAACGAAATTTGCAAAGGAGTTTAATTCTGTAGTTTCGAGTTTTATAAGAAGAAAATGTGAAGTTTAACTTTAAAAGCTGTCTCCTACTATGCATTTGTAATGGAGACAGTTATTTTTTATATTACTTTGTCTTTTTTTACTTTCGTTAAGCAATTTTGTGCAATTTTCATTTTACTTAGCGTACATTTTAATGTTGATTCAGTGTTGAGTTCCCTACCTAGTTCAATATTTGTCAAATCTCTTATTGTTCTCGCCATATTTTCAAGCGCGTTCCTCATCAATTCTTCGTCTGTATTATGTTTATTCATTATAATTACCTTAACCATCTCATCCGCATATTCGTGTATTCTCTCATACACTTCAAAATTATTTTGCATAGTAAGGTCTCCTCTCCCAACTTAAACCATTCTTTATTGATATGTATGTGATATAGTCTTTTTCTATCCTAATTAGTTTTTATTTTCTATAGTAAAAGCACCATAGTCCTTAAACTACGGCGCTTTGTAAACTAATATTTTTTCCATTTTCGCATAATCGACCGAATTTCGGTTGCTAATTGTTTACAACGTGCTACTTCCTCTTCCGTTAATTCCATTTCACCGTATCTTACTTTTTCATAAATAGAAAAAAAATGTTCTGATACAACCGATTCACGTACTAACCATTCTTCTAACGTTTCATTAGGGTAGCGTGCTCGATTTTTCTTATGTGCTAATTTTTCAAGCTCAAACACAAGCTTTCTCACTTCATTTTCGGGTGGTTTTTGCCACCAGCCTCTTCTACCACTTGACTGAATCTTTTTAAGTACACCGTTGTATGTTGCAGCGACTTCTATTGAAGACTTCATTACTTTCACCTTTCGAAGTAAGAAAAAGGCAATGATGAATAATAAAACGATGAGAATGACCATCACCAAAATGTTATCCCATATAGGAGCCACATCTACAATTTGTTCGATCTCTTTCTCTTCCGCACCGCCTTCTCCCTCCATGATTGATTCCGCCTCTTCACCGCGCAAAACAAGATTGAATTCAAGGAGACTTGCTAAGTAGAAAAAAGGCTTTGATAAAATACCGAATACGAAGCCGATAACTCCTCCAAACGCTTTTAAACCGATAGAGATGATCCATTTACCAATTGTTGAAAGAAAAACAGTTAGGCCTAAAATAACACTAATAAAGGAAAGTGAACTTACAACGACTTTTTTGTTTAATGTTCGGTCTCGCCACGTACGAATCACACTTTCTCCAGATTGAGCTAAAAGAAACAACAATAACTGTATTCCGAATAAGTAAATAAAATACTCAGCATATACGTACCTAGAAACATAGATATAAACGTAAATTGGAAGCATCCAAAAGAAACATAATAGAAAAATTGTTCGTGCTGTTAATGGACGGTCTTGCACAAATAAAACAAACCCTCTCCAACTTAAAAAACCACCTATAACAAAAGATAAAACATACCCATAGCCAAGGAAAAAGGAAATCATTGCTATAAGCGGAGCAATAAATACAATTAACACAAGTGTTTGTACTTGAAGATTAGCTGATATAACGCTATATATGATAATCGTAACTAAAGTAGGAACGATTAACCCCACTATCGGTGGTAGCATTGAAGTATGCATGTAGGACAATACAATGAAAAAATATAATAAACTGACTTCTATGCATAAGTGAACACTATTTCTCCAAATTTTAGCCATATCGTACCCTCCTACTACGTGAGGAGCCAACTTTCTTTAACGTTAATACAGCATCTTCCCTACTAACATCCAGAACATAACATTGAGAAGATTTTCGAATTGAATACTTTTCTGTTTCTTCTTCATCCATACATAAAATAACGTATGGCGAAACGTAATTACTTACAATTCTAGTAAATGATAACGAATTTATTACTACACTGTTTTTATCAACTCTTGCCAAAAACTCCAATGCTGTTTGGAGCTGTCTTTTCCCTTCCCCGAATGGGAGAACGTAGTAGGATGGGTTACCGAACTTTTTAACATTTACTAAAAGCCCAAAAGAAATATTGTACTTCGTTGCATACTGAAGCAAATACGATATCCCTTTAATCCGATCTTCTAGATTACTAGAACGAATATCAAGTACAAATAACCATGTAAACTGAGAAGCACGTTCATGTACTTTCGTTTGGAGGGATGATAGTCTTGCCGTTGCTTTCCAATGGATTTTGTTAAACGAATCTCCACTTTCATAATTACGAGTTCCGATAATAGTATTTTTATCTTCATAAAATGAGCTACGAGTTGGATACGTTCCTTCGTTTTTAGGAACCATACGCTCTACACCAGAAACCACCTTTTTCTCCGGATAAACAATCACTTCGTATTTTCTGTTGTTTAGTAAATTAAGTATCACTTTACCAAATCCGATAAAGTGGTCGACTTCTATTTGTACTTTATGAATTTTTGCTACCCCTCTTTTTATAGATTGAAATGGTACTTCTAAAATTAGCTCATTTCTTCCATAAACGTGAAAAGGAATATCTAATTCATTACTGTAGCGTAGCTCTACCGAATCTTTAAAGTTAATATTTTTATCGGTTGTAATTGTCAGTTTTCCAAAGAAAATTGGTAAAAGAGATGGTTGTCTTATTCGTACTTTAATAACACCTTCTTCGCCTGTAAAAGTTTTCACTCTCTCTTCAGGGAAATCAACTTCTAGCCGTTTACCTACCCAATTTAAATACATATAATTCGCTATGAAAAAAAAGAAATATCCACTTCCGATAACTAGTAAAATAGTACTATTGATAAAAAAACTAATAAAAATTAACACCCAAGATATTGACGCTAGATAATAATAATCTTTATAAATATCTGTATGTTGACTCCATTTATTCATTATTTCACAGCCGCCTCAACTGGAACAGGAATCATTTTTAATACATCATTAATTACTTGGGTATTCGTTTTCTTTAAAGAACCTTCCATGGAGAGTACAATTCTATGGCTTAATACGTAAGGTGCCATTTTTTTAATATCTTCTGGTGTAACGAAGCTTCTTTGCTGAATAAATGCTCTTCCTTGGGCAGCTCTCATTAATGCTAGGGCTCCACGCGGGCTGACACCTAGCTCAATTTCATCGTGATTTCTAGTTTGATGGATAATATGTAACAAATACAATTCTACCTCTGATGATAGTCTCACTTTTTTCACGTCTTGCTGCAACTGCTCGATCTTATCTTTCGTAAATAACACTTTTAATTCTTTTAATGGTTCTCCTTCACGATATGTTTGTAGTATTTGTTGCTCTTCTTCGATAGTTGGATAACCGAGATCAAGTTGTATAAAAAAGCGGTCCATTTGTGCTTCAGGTAAAGGGAACGTCCCTTGTTGTGATTCTATCGGATTTTGTGTTGCCATTACCATAAATGGTGATGGAAGTGAGATGGTTTCTCCGTCAATTGTTACTTGTCGCTCTTCCATTACTTCTAGTAAACTTGATTGCGTTCTAGGTGTTGCACGGTTGACCTCATCTGCTAGCAATATGTTTGTCATAACTGGCCCTGGTCTTAGTTGGAATTCGTGTTTTTGCGGATTAAAAAATTGAATTCCTGTAACATCGCTTGGTAATACATCTGGTGTGAACTGTATTCTTTTAAACTCTGCATCTACCATTTTGGCAAAGCTTTTTGCTAACATTGTTTTTCCTGTACCAGGAACACTTTCGAGTAGTACATGGCCTTTATTAATAAGTGAGATAAATAATAATTCCACTACTTCGTCTTTTCCAATGATTACTTTACCTAATTCTCTTTGTAAGTCTTTTACTAGTTCCATTATGCATCCCTCTTTCAATTTTTACTTTTAATATTTTTCCCATTTTTTGATAGTCGTTTTAATTTCTGTCGCTAATTCCTTACACAGGATTAATTCTTCCTCTGTTAATTCCATTTCTCCGTATCGCACTTTTTCATATAAGAAAAAGAATTGATCTGA
The DNA here is from genome assembly GCF_002250055.1 of Sutcliffiella cohnii. Classification (NCBI taxonomy): domain Bacteria; kingdom Bacillati; phylum Bacillota; class Bacilli; order Caryophanales; family Bacillaceae; genus Sutcliffiella; species Sutcliffiella cohnii. The sequence continues at coordinate 1,900,242 of NZ_CP018866.1, read as the reverse complement.
AACAATGGATTCCCTTACTAACCACTCTTCTAATGTTTCATTTCGATTTCGTCCGCGGCCTTTTTTATAGGCTAGCTTTTCTAAATCAAATACTAGTTTACGAACTTCATCTTTTGGAGGTTTCTGCCACCATTCATTTTTCCTTCTCCATTTGTTAGTTTTCGTATTATAGGAAACATCATCCTCAACATCTAATCGTTTTACTTTCACTTTTCTTAAGTAAATTAAAGCAACGATAAATATTATTAAAAATATAATTGCCATTACAATTACATTGTCCCAAAATGCTTCAGGGTCTCGGAATTCTTGCATCCATTTTTCAACATCACTTTCTTCATCCTCACTAGATTGTTCTCCTAATTCTACGGCTGCATACTCCCAATCTATTAAGCTTAGTAGATAAAGAAAAGGTTGAGCTAATACCCCGAACAAAAATCCTATTAACCATCCAAATGACTTCAACCCTTCAGAAATAATGACTCTTCCGAATGTCGAAAGGAATATTATTGCGATCGTAATTGTCCCAACAAAATAGGACGCACCTTTCAATATATTACCTTTCAACGTATAATCAACTTTTGCTCGCTGAAAGCTATCCGCTAAACGTGAAAGCAAGAAAAACAGTAATTGGAATCCTAATAAATATAGTAAGTAGTCAGCATATTTATATTTATCTAATACAGCAAAGAAATAAACGAACATTATCCAAAATATCGTAAGAAGAAAAATAGTCCTCGGTAATAATTGTCTTCCGTGTATAAAAACAACAAATGCTCGCCAGCTTATCGTACTCCCTATTACAACCGATAAGATGAAACTATAACCGAAGGCAAATGATATTATTGATAAAATTGGTGCAAAGAATACGATTAATACAAACGTTTGAACCTTCATCGTTTTTTCTAAAAAACTATAAATAAAAATAGCTAATAAAACCGGCAAGAGTATACCTTCAATAGGAGGAAAATAAGGAATGTGAATATAAGAAATTAATACAAAAGTGAATAAGAGATTCACTTCCATTAATAAATAAAAACTTTTTTTAATAATACTAGCCATTTCACACCCCTTTATAATTCGGAATATTCATTATTTACATAAAATATAATATAAAACTTTTCCAAAAAAGTCCATATTATTAGTAATTTTTTCACACTTTTTACTATTTTTCTATTTTCTACCTTCATTTAATTTACTATAATAGAATGATATAAACTTTTTTTAAAAGGAGAGGAGTATAGATGAATACCTTTCACTTAGCTGTAGTAAAGAAACGTAGGCAGATGATGGATGTTGCTAACTTAAAAGGTATGTCCTCTTCCGAAACAGTTAAAATAAGTCAAGAATTAGATCGGTTAATAAATTTATATTTCCTTTCACCGAACAAAACCGATACAAAATAAAAGGGCTGTCCTAAAAGTCAGTTAAGAATGACTTTTAGGACCTTTTTTGTTCATTATCTTATTAAGGATTACTAATAGCTTTATTCGCAATGTGCTTAAGCATTACATTATCGAGGGGCATGATAATGTTCGTGTTTGAACCTAATTAATAGAAATCTTACAAACTAAAACGAATTTAGTACGAAAAAAGCATATAAACAAAACAGTGAGAAAAACGAATCGTTTTTCTCACTGTTTTTAAGACTGTTTTTGGGCAGCGTCTCTATATTTTAAGAAAAATCACATGATTGCACCATTTTCTTCATATATTATACGGAATGGATATGAAGGGAGGATTGGTTACATTGGTCTGGTTAGTACTGTTCCACGTTTTAACTTCTATTGTCGGCTTTGGTCCAACGTTTTTTAGTTTTATTCTACTTAGAAAAAGTCAAACAATTTCAGACTTACGGCATAACCTTATTCTTCATCACAAGCTTCACTATTTCCCTAAAATTGGTGGAACACTAGCCGTTATTTCTGGTATTCTACTAGTCTTATTAGGAGATTACGGTACTATATTACAAGTTTGGTTATTCGGTTCGATCATACTGTTTATGGCAATACAAGTTTTGTATATCGGTTTTATCCTTCCAGCTCTTTTTGAGCTTCAAGAATGGGTTCTCCACCCAAATAATAGAGCGTCTACTCAATTACCGTTAGAACAGTTAATGCTACTTAGAAAAGCTTGTAATTATTATTATGTTGTTATTATTTTAACACTATTAATTTTTACATTTATGATATTGAAGCCGAATTAGTAATTTTCCTCATTTTAATTCAATCGGCTCCATAGCTTCATCAATATTCTTAAAAACAAATCCCATTTCAACAAGCTCATCTAACAATACCGTAATAAAGTCGACCGTTGATATTAAGTCATGTAGTAAGATAACTGGGTTTTCTCCCCGATTTACTACTTCTTCTACTTGAAGCAAAGTATGACTAATATATTCAGGTCCTCTAAACTGCCAATCTCGACTATCCACATTCCAATCCCATAAAATAAAGCCTTCTTTTTTCACAGCATCTTTGTAAGACGGGGTCATGTGAGGAGAAGAACCGAATGGAGTTCGAATAATTACCGTCTCAACATTTGTAATATCTTTTACTGTTTGTTGAGATTGGCGCATTTCATTAATCACAGAAAATTGAGAAGCATAAAATTGTTTTTTATCATGTGATACACCGTGTAATGCTAGCGTGTGACCTTCCTCTACCATACGTTCCACAATTTCTTTATGCTTAACCATTTGTGGTTCTAACATAAAAAATGTTGCTTTCGCATTATATTCAGCAAGTATGTTTAAAAGCTCCTCTGTTATCGGCTGTGGTCCGTCATCAAAAGTTAAGTATGCGATCCTTTCTTCATCCTGTGCTTCGGTCACCTTTTCCTCCTGTTCTTCCATCGGTTCCTCTACTATTTCTTCGTTAACTTCAGGGGCCGGGTTATTATTTTCATTCACGATTTCACTCTCCGCTACCTTGTCTTGATTTAACGGAATTTCAATGATAGATTCATTATTTAAATTTACTATCACGTTATTTTTGTCGAACGGAAATTTACCCACTAACAAAAATGCTACAATAGTTGCGACTAGTAGGATTAGCGGTAATACATATAATAAATTCCTTTTTTGTTTCTTGGTCATTTCAGGCCTCCAGTATCATTCTCAGATGTCATACTAATCTATTATAATGATTTTTCCTATTTATACATATAGTCGTTTTCTTTACAATTTAGTTACAAGTATTTTTATAAAAAATAGGAGCTGTCCAATAAGGGACGACTCCTTTTTAAATGTCTCTTCTTAATGCTTTTAATACATCAATTCTTGTTGCTTTAGCTGCAGGTTTTAATCCAGATAAAATAGCGACTATGACACTTATACCTACACTGATTAATGTTAGGGACCAAGGAATGTAAGATAATAAAATATCCGTTCCTACCTCTTCTCCATACATACCTTTCACAACTACCGGTAATAACAGATTAACACCATAGCTTACTGCATATGCGGCGAGAGCTCCTATTACAGAACCGATGATTCCAATGTAGGCACTTTCCATTAAAAACAAGCTTTTAATCATTTTTGGGCTTCCGCCAATTGCCTTCATTATTCCAATATCTTGCGTACGCTCTGTTACCGCCATGGACATCGTATTAAATATACCTATTGATGCAATAATGACCGCTATCGTGCCAATAAAAATTAATCCTACCTTCATTACCGAGAATATCATGTTCACTTCTTTTAATTCTTGAACAGCAGAATATGCATAATAGCCTTTTTCTTGAACTTCCTCTAAAATTGGCATTACTTGTTCCATATTGTTCGTATACACACTGATATTCGAATATGTGATGGAGAAATCTTTTAATTGTTCAATCGTTTCCTCTGGAAGATTCGGATTAAGGAATGTACCAAGTCTCGTTTCTGTAAACTTTTCAATTTCTTTTAATGTTTCATCTGAAATGTTTACATAGTTGTCTTGAGTCCATTGTTTCGTAGGTTGCTTTGCAATTCCAACAACTTTTAGTGCGAAATCCTTCGTTACTTGTTCTCCATCCTTCATTTGTGGAACTGTTAAAATAATTTCTTTGTTCAGCATATTAACTTCAGCGTTTTCAATAAATTCTCCGTCTTTTTCTAAATGATGTGAAAAATGATAGCCGATCACAACTTCATTTGCAGCTTCTGGCATTCGTCCTTCCTCTAATTCAAAATTAGACTGAAGTTCAGATGGATAATGAACTACTCTCGTTGTAACATATGGTACTTTATATTCATCAAATGTGTAAAATGCTTCATAATTATCTAAGCTACGATAACGAGTTACCGTTTTTACATTTTCTATACTTTCGAAATAACGAATATCCTCATCTGTTAAATACTGATTATCCGGGTCGTCTTTCCCATGAATTTCCACTTCTGTCACTAGCCGTGTTTCAGTAATATCTTGAACAATATATTTATGTAGACCAAAACCAACGGAAGCTAATACCATTAAAAAGGCACATGCCATTGCGGTTGCGAGAACGGTCATAAATACACGGCTTTTATTTTTCTTCATATTATCTTTCACAAACTTATTTTTATCTCGAAACTTCATATAACTCTCCTCTTTCTTCTAACCTGCCATGCTTAAGCTGTACCGTTCTATGTGCAATACGGGCAACATCTTGATCATGTGTAATAATAACAAACGTAATACCATCTATTTCATTTAATTGTTTAATAAACTGTAAAAACTCCTGTTCCGTTTCACTATCTAAACTACCAGTCGGCTCATCAGCTAATATTAAGTTAGGTTTCGTAATGAGTGCTCTAGCAATTCCTACACGCTGCTGTTGGCCACCAGATAACTCGCTAGGATAAAATTCTTCAAAGCCATTTAAGCCAACTTTTTCTAACACTTCTAGTACTCTAATTTTTCTTGCGTGCTCTCCAACACCCACCATTTTTAGAGGTAACTCTACGTTGGCAAAAGCAGTCATAGTTGGGATGAGTTGAAAGCTTTGAAAAATAAATCCGATATGATTCAAACGAAATTCAGACCATTTCGCTTCAGTAAGTTTAGTCACATCCATTCCGTTTATTTCAATTGTTCCAGATGTCGGCTTCATAAAACCACTCATTAAATTTAATAAAGTAGATTTCCCCGAACCACTCTTTCCAACAATAGAAACAATTTCCCCCTCATAAATAGAGAGATTAATATCATTTAATACAGGTATTTTTTGTTTATTATTTTTCTTCCCAATTATAAACTCATGGGATAAATTTTTAATCGTTATCATCTATAACACCTTTTTCTATCATTTTTGTATCGATACACTAGTTAAACGAAACAAAAATCAAAAAGGTTTTAAAAACTTTCTCAAGATTTTCTTCAAGGGAAATTGCTTATTTTATTTTTGGAGTAAATCAAGAGACCTATTCCGTAGGTTGATAGAACGGATAACATAAGTAGGTAGTTCATACAAGGTAAACATTGCATCATGACGAATGAAAATCGGTGGCTCGGTTTAGAACAGCTACAATGTTTTTGCCTTTCAAAATTTAAAACCGAGAGTGGATCGGAGCGGAAGGTGCGAGACTCCTGCGGGAAGAAGAGGAATCGGGAGACCCCGCAGGCGTTTACGCCGAGGAGGCTTCCGTTTCTCCCCGCGGAAAGCGAGTACCTGCAGCGGAGAGGAACGGACTAACTTCAAACAGCACCATTACCTTTTCAATTCAGAAAAAAAATACCCCAAAAATGGAGTATTTTACGCTGCAATATCTCTTTTCGTAAACACAGTAAAACTAATAACATGAAAAACAATAAAATATAGTAAAAACATAACAATAGAAAACAACAAAGTAGTTCCTTCCACTAACGGACTTCCTTGTATAACAGATTCAAAATTAATATTCGCAAACGGTGAAAACTTAGCCCATTCATACTTCATTCCAACAAGCTGAGTAACCGTCGTACCAGTAAAGTAAAGGAAAATCGATATCCCAATTGCTAAAGAGTTATTTCGGAAAACACTCGAAATCATAAACGCAATCGTTGCATACATCATTACTGCTATCGACTGTAAGAACAACTTAAATACTATCGCAGCAAACGGTGACCATACAAATACTTCTCCATTAAAATATTGCAGGGACGGCTGACTTTCAAACCCAAAAAAGATCGCTCCAACAATAAAGGAAGAAACAAATAATAGACTGAAAAATATGAAAGTAAAGATGAGAACAGCGATATATTTGGATAGCAATATTTTACTTCGCTTAATCGGGCGAATCATTAAAAGCTTAATCGTACCCCAACTAAATTCACTTGCTACCATCCCACCTGCGATGATAATAACGAACAACGTAATAATACTAGAGAGTCCAATATTATCCTCAATAAAATTCCATACAGAATAATTTTCCGTTGGAGGTAAATTATTCTCTAAACGGTATTCATTTAGTGCAATTTGTCTTTCATAATAGCTAATATCACCGAAAGAATTACTTTCTAAAATTTCACTATATGTTTCGTTATCGCTTTCTAACTGTTGACGCCAATCTAGCGGCCCATCGGCACTTGAAGGCATATTGTCTAAAAGTAAAACAAAAACTAATCCTAAAACCGATAGACCTACTAAAATAGAAGACATAACGTAAAAGCTCGGCCTTTTAAACCACTTAATACATTCATTTTTAATTAAATTTATCATCATTATGCCCCCTTCTTACTCGATGTTTTTTCAAGGAATTTTTCTTCTAATGTTTTTGACTGTTCCCTTACTTCATATATTGAAATTTTCTTTTCTACTAAAAGACTGATTACCTCTGGCATATTGTCTCTTTCGATAGAAGCGTGCAGCTTATTTTTCACTATCGTTGCCTCGATATCCATCGAGTGAAGGATAGATAATGCTTCTTCCACAGGTGTAACCTGTAATTCGTAAAGGGTACTATCGTCATGAACAAAATCTTTAATACTTTGTATATCTAGCAATTCTCCTTGCTGAATGATGCCGACGCGATCACACATTAATTCCATTTCCGATAATAGATGACTAGAAACGATGACAGTCATTCCTTCTTCTCGGGCTAATCTTCTTAAATAATCACGTATCTCTCTTATTCCAGCTGGATCAAGTCCATTCGTCGGTTCATCGAGAATTAGCACTTTCGGTTCATGAAGTAGTGCTTGTGCTATCCCTAACCGCTGTCTCATCCCAAGTGAATACGTCTTTACTTTTTCTTTAATTCGCTTCTCTAACCCAACTAATTCAATAACTGCTTCGATTCGTTCTTCTGTAATACCTGGAATCATTCTCGCGTATTGCTTTAAATTTGAATAGCCGGATAGAAACTTATACATTTCTGGGTTTTCGACAATCGCTCCTACTTGTTGCACAGCTTTTTCAAAATTTTCTTTAATACTATATCCTGCAATTTTAATATCTCCTGAAGATATTCCCATAAGGCCTACCATCATTCTTATCGTAGTAGTTTTCCCAGCACCATTTGGTCCTAAAAATCCAAATACTTCTCCTTCATATACATCAAACGATACATTTTTAATAATTTTTTTACCTTTAATCTCTTTACATACATCTTGTAACTGAACCGTTACATTATTCATTCTTTCTCCTCCCTACAATTCTACTTTTTTGTTTACCAATCTAGCACTTACCAAAAATAGTAATAGCGCAATTCCTCCATAGAAAACCAACAGACCGATTGATGCATTATTTAAAGCAAATTCATATAGAATCTCATCTTCATTATTAGTAAAAATGGATTGATATAAGTTAATAGGAATCGGCCCAATTTCTAGTAACCTTGTATACATCGCTGAATTAGAAAATAAAGTATGCGGAATCATAGTTGCATAAGCTAAAATCGCCACAATAATGGAAACTATTATTTTATTTTTCATTTTCATAATTAACGTGTAATAAATACTCCAATAAAAGATAGCCCAAACTGCAATATAAATCGAAGCAAGCCACACGCCTGTTGTTACATTGATAAAATCAGAAAAATCCATCTCTAGTAAATTCTTAAATAAAAGAATTGATATCCCGTAAAGTAACATTGATAACAATATCGAGAGCAAAGCTGATACGACTGCCATAATAAGCTTACTTCCGATAAATAAAACCATAGAGTTTGGATTATGAAGCCAAACTTGTGTTTTTGCTTCATAAGACAAGCTCGTCAATATATGCCAAAGGGGATAAAATATATGAAGTGACACAATAAAACCTAAAGCATAAAATGGAACTTCTAACTCGTTAAAATATTGACCAATACCGATACTAACTAACCAGATTGCAAAGATTACTAATAAATTTCGCAAAAACCACGTCTGGGACAACATCCAATCTTTCCGTAAAAGCCCAGTTAAAGTTCTCACTTTTCTTCCCCCTTTATTCATCAAATTGTTGAATCATCCAGTCTTTTACGGAAAGCTGTTGATTTTCTCTTAACTGTTCTACGTTTTGTTTTGCTAAAAAGTTTCCATTTTTTATTAATACGACATCATCTAACAGTGGTTCTATTTCATCAATCTCATGAGTTGCGATAATAATGGTCTGTTTTCCAAAATCAACGTAAGTTAACAAGCCTTTTACAATGGAATTTCTAACCATTGGGTCTAACCCAGAAAATGGTTCATCCATTAATACATACTCCGCATTTCTAGCTAGTGCTAACACTAACTTCAACCTACCTCTATTTCCCTTTGATAAATGTTTTAGCTTTTTAGATTTATCTAGCTTCATAAACTGTAATAACTTTTCTGCCTTATCATTTTGAAAATCAGTAAATTGACTCGCATAAAAGTCAATCATATTTTGAACAGTAAATGGTTCATAATAAAAATCTAATTCTGTTAAATACGCTACCTTTTTAGCAATCGTTCTATCAACTTTCTCCCCATCTACTGTAACGAAACCTTTCGTTGGTTTCACTAACCCAGCCATCATTTTTAAACTTGTAGATTTTCCACTACCATTTGGTCCTAGTAAACCAGTTATTTTTCCTTTTTCAAATATAATGGACGTTTGACCTAGTGCAATATCTTTACCATACTGTTTTGTTACACTTTCGAATTTAATCACGGTCTTCTCCCCCTTTTAAAAACATTTGTACACTATGAACAATGTTTTGGTCCTCTATACCGAGCTCCCTCATTCCGTTAATGAATCTTTCAATTACTTGCTTCTCCATCTCTACTTTTAACTGTATAAGAACCGTATTGTTTTCTGTCACAAACGTTCCTTGCCCTCTCCTCGTTTCCACCATTCCCATCCTCTCCATCTCTTGATAAGTCCGCTGAACTGTGTTCGGGTTCACCTCCGACTGTATAGCCATTTCACGTACGGAAGGAAGCTTATCTCCGGGTTTTATTTCTCCTCTAATTACTTGTTTCGTAATACGGTCTATAATTTGTAAATAGATCGGCTTATCAGTATCATACTTTGTCACGTCATTTCCACCACCTTATCAATCAACCAACTACTTACATAAATAATTCCCAGCACTACAGTCACGTATGTCGCTATCCCACCTACCGATAACATTTCTGGCCCTAATCCAAAATAGGACATTCCGCTTTCTTGATCACCTATCGTAAATTGCGTGACAAGCTGAATTGGTATCGGACCAAATTGTAAAATTGATTCATAAACGTCCCATTGAGATATTTTGTTTATACAATAGTTTGTTATTAGAAAGATAACGATTAATACAATACCTTTCCATTTCTTTAAAAAGGTAACACTTCCTAATGATTGATAAACGACCCAATAAAAAAGTCCTAAAACTCCAAAATAAATGCCTATAATAGTTATTCCGATACTGTAAAAAAATATATCCACACTAATATTTGTGTAAACTTGAGAGTACGGAATAATTCCTTTATACAATTTTAAAACAACATAAAGTATCAAACTGAAAATAGAGATACTGATCACATTTATAAAAACAGCAATAAGGAGTTTACTACTAACTAAAGCTAGAGTCGATTGTGGAGAATGTAGCCATAAGTGTGTTTTGCCTTCTAAAATTAAGCTGCTAATAAAGAACGCAAAAATGTAAAAAATGTGAAAGCTAAAAATAGTTAAGCAAGCTCCAAATAATATATACGGATTATCGTAATATTGAGAAAAGCCCCAACTTATTAAAATAATTCCAAGCATAATGAATAAGCCAATCATCATCCAATTTTTTGATAAGAGCCACTCCTTTTTCAATAAACCTTTATAACTATTCATTTTTTTCACCCATTTCGTATTAGTGTTCTAGTTAGATAGTACACTAAAACAACGTGATGGTCAATAGGCAACTTTCCGATAATTTTTACTCTTCTGTAATAATATTTTCTATATTTATCCTCTATTTTTATAAAATTATTTGTATAATAAAGCTATAGAGGAAATTGCTAGGAGTGAAAATATGGAGTCAAGGGAACGAAGAATACATAATGACAAACAAGACTATAAGGTAGGCACAGTAAAGAAACTTATGAACACTTTCAGTTCGTTCTTCCTACATGCTCTTTCGTTAGCAATAGTAGCAGTATTTTTATTATGGGTATTACAAAAGATATAAGCTTTCATTGACAAAAATAAAAAGACGAACCCGAGTGGGATTCGTCTTTTTATTTCCCTTTAAAATACGCCCGTTAAATAAAACGAACTTACAGAAGAGCTTTTCTTATTATGACTTTTTTACACTTTTATTTTTAGCTTGTCCTTCTTTAATTGGTTGATGTTTACTCTTATGGTATTTTACTTTACTTGTAGCATACATAACACCGAAAGTACCAAAAACTAAAACTAATAAAACTTGAATAAATCTCGATGTAATCCCAAAAACACTACTAGAAAAATAAACTAATAAAATTGGGATAAGAACAGTATATAAAGAATAAACAAATCGATATCTTTCGTCTACTTCATGTTCAACTCCACACTCTTCACAAATAATCGGTCGATAGCCAAAAAATACAGATTTAAACCTAGTTTTAAATGTTATATCCTTTTTACAGTTAGAACAATGTTGAAAACCCATTATAATCTCCTTTAATACGGTATTGGAAATGCTTTTCTCTCTTTTATAATAGCAACAGTTTACGTGTGCTACAACTATAAAAAACCCTTCTAAAGTCAAAAAATCGACTTGAAGGGTTTCTAAATAACATCATTTTTCTATAGTTTTCTCGTCATAACAGAAATAAAGTCTTCAATAAAACGATTGTAATCCATTTCAAGTGCAATGTAATCTAACAACTCTTCTGGTTGCTCCTCCGGCTTTGGTCGAAAATCCGCAATAGTAGCGCCGCGAAATGGACCATCTTTTGTTTCAATTTCAACTCTTCTACGCGCATATTTAAATGCATCGGGATTTGTTAATGCAAAGAGCGGTACAACATCATGGATTGGACTTCCCATCGTTCCAGGGACTAATTCCTGATAAGCCTCAAAATAGTAATCAAAAACTGCTTTTAATAACGGTTGGAATGGATTATTTTCTGTCGCAACAATACGATTCACTATTTCAGGAGTAACAATTGCTTTGTTCGTTACATTTAACGGAAAAACGACCGAATTACGCGCTTTTTCCAACACTAAACTAGCCGCTACTGGGTCACCATGAAAATTTGCTTCGGCGGCTGGCGTCACATTACCTGGTACGAAAAAAGCTCCTCCCATAATATAAAAGTAGGGAACAGTATTCATAATCTCTTCTCCAGCTAAGTTAAAGGCAATTGCTAATGAAGTTGCTCTTCCTACGTCTACTATTATTAATTCTTCTCCATACTTTTCAATTAGTTTAAACACTTCATCGATATTAAGTAGCTCTCCTACAATAGTTTCCGGAGGTTTAATTGGACCTAAACCTTCCTCTCCATGAATTTCTGGATAATATGGAGTGTACTCACCAGATAACGGACCTTTTGCACCACCTATTATCATAATGTTTCCACTATTAGCTAATGAGATGAGAAAGGCTGTGTTTTGGGTAGCTTGTTCTTGTTCGACATTTCCATACCCTGATACAATTCCAACAACGTCTAATGCTGGATTTAAAAGTGCATACATAATAGCGATAGAGTCATCAATGCCAGGATCACAAAAAAGCAGAACTTTTTGTCTTTCCATTGTTTCTCCCTCCTTACATTACATTTATAAGTATATGTAAGTTGAATTTAAAAAGAATTAATCGATAACACCTCGTTCAATAATCGTAACATCTGCATTGACTGTTACCGGTATATCAGGATATTGGTCCTCCCACTTTTTAATATCAAAACCTCTTTTTCTCGTTTTCACCTCAAATCCATATCCGAACGGATCAATTTCTTCTTCTTGAAATCTTTTTATTAAGTTTAAACACTCTGTTCTTAAAACACCCTCAAATGTTTCTTGAATAGTCGCAATCAATTTGTCATCTACCTTTGCACCTGTATAATCTCTTAGCGCACCATTCAATTTTAACTTAATATTGATTTGGGGCACATCGCCATTCCAATCTATATTTATCTTCTTCTTTGATCGTATACTCATAATAGAAACTGATTCTCCGTCTGGTAAATCTAGGACGAATATCCCTTCTGTGTAGTGATCAGCTAGTAGCTTAAAAAAGAATAAATCGCGAAGCTCTATTGTTGATGCTAGTTTATCTTTTTTCAAAATGCCAACACCAGTAATACCTAGTTTCCCATCACTAAGACCGATTATTGGCAAATTCGGATCTTTTCCTTCCTGGTAATAGTCATTTAAAAATACATGTAAATTTGTTCGCGGTAAATCTCTTCTTTTCATATTATGTTCAAGTAAGTTAGTAATATAAGAAGCCGTACTTCTGTTACCGTAATTTCCTGATAAAATATCAACAGTCGGATCTTCTGAAACCATAATATATAAGCTAGTACCAACATAAGCATCTCTTTGTAAACCATCAATGAACTGAATGATTCCTTGTTCTGCAAGGTCTCGATGAAAAATAACGTTTTCGATACTACCTAACACAATCGGATCAGTAGCTTTTTTTTGCACCGTACTAACTAAGTCTTTATTTGGTTCTGATATATCTGTAATAGTTTCATTGTTAATTGTTTGATCTGCCTCATATATTGGGATTAACACCGTTCCCATTACTTCATTTTCTTCCGTTAAATCATAGCCAATGCCCGTTAAAATGTTAATATCATCTAATATTTGTTTCTCAACACAACCTGTTAAAAGGAAAATAAAAATGATGATTAGTGGCTTAAAGCTTTTCATTTTTACGCTCCTTTCTCCATTTTGCAAACAGTACAAGTAACCATAACATTGGAATATAAACGTAAATAACGTAAAAACCTGCTTGTCCAAAATAGTTATTTAAATCATTAATATACTTTCTGTCTTCAAATAATAAACTTGCAGCAAAAACAATAATGACTGTTATGAGTAACGTTTTTTTATGTTTAATTTGAAAAACTCTTTTCCCTATTCGGCTAGCACACCATATAAAAATACATACGTTTGGCAAAATAATTAAACACCAGTTTGCTATTCCTATATATTCAATTCTCTCAACGAAAGGTAGCTCGATAATTTTCCATAAAGATAATGTTGCCCAAATATTTTTAGCTAATTTTTCTTCGCTAAAATAAGAAAATGTTAATACTGCCATAAATAAATACGTAAGCGTTGTTGCTAATACACCTAAATGTGCCCATCGAACAGACTTTTCATGATTTTTTACGAATGGGTAAAAAACTATTAGAGCTTCTAACCCAATAAAAGTTAATGTCATATCTTTTGCTGATAATAATATATCCTTTACGGAATGATCAAACACAGGCAATAGATGACGAAAATTCATATATTCAAACGGAATAATAAACGTTAAAAGCAAATATGCAGGTAGAATAATCCCTAAATATGCAATTCCTGTAACTGCTCGAAATCCTGCAGAAACGATATAATAAACTAACCCCATAAACATCAGTGCAAATAACCACGTTTGCAAATTAGGAAACATCCAAACTTGTACCACTTCAATGTATGTCCTTAATACCGTAATTGCCGCAAACGTAAAATATAAACTAAATAGAAAAGATAAAAATCCACCAATCCACTTTCCGAAAACAAATTGATGAACAGAAACAATATCTTCACCGCCACTCTTTTCAAATATTTTATACATACACCAAATGATAAAATGCAAAAAAGCCCCTGCAATAATAACCCCCATCCAGCCATCATAGCCCGCCGACATTGCAATGATGCGTTGAAAACCTAATGCACCAACCCCAAATTGAGCACTAAATATTAAAAAAGCAACTAAAAAATACGATATTTGAAATTGTACAGGAATTTTTTGCATATATAATGCTCTCCTTACATTACTTACTACTCATCAATATCTTTTTTACGAGTACCGGCATTTTTAACATGTCGATTACTTTTTTGTGGTTGAAGAAAAGCTGGTCTCTTCTTTTGAAATGAGATTGGGAATCGTAAAATTGCGTCCTTTAAATCCTCTACTCTCGGAGGGTATAAAGGTTCTAAATACGGTCTTGCTAGTGATGTTAGTCGTAATAAATGTGCTGCTAAAATGCAAAAACAAAATACGATTCCTAATAAACCTAAAAACTCCGCGAACAAGAGAAATGGAAAACGTAATACACGAATAGTGTTACCCATCTTATAAACAGGTGTTGTAAATGAGGCTAACGCTGCTAATGCAATGATAATTAACAATACGTTACTTGTTAATCCTGCTTCAACAGACGCTGTCCCGATAACAATTCCACCCACGATACCGATAGTCTGTCCGACTTTTGTCGGCAGTCTTGCTCCTGCCTCACGCAACAATTCAATTGTTAATTCAAGAAAAATTGCCTCTAATATTGGTGGCAATGGCACTACATGTCTAGAAGCAACTAACGTATTCAATAAATCTTTCGGAATTAACTCGTAATGATATGATAAAACTGCGACATAAATAGGTGTAATAAGAATCGAAAATGCTACTGAAAATACACGAACTATACGGAAAAATGAAGCAATTATATAGTTTAAAAAATAGTCTTCAAAAGAAGAGAAAAATTCGATTAATGTCGTTGGTCCAAGTATCGCATGAGGAGAACCATCCACTAAAATGGCTATTTTCCCTTCTACTAACCCTGAGGTTACCCTGTCTGGTCGTTCCGTATCTATAAGCAGAGGGAAAATTGTATTTTCATGATCTGAAATTAATTGACCTACGTATGAAATGTCGTTAATATGGTCAAAGTTTACTTCATTTAGTTTATCTAACGTATATTGCAAGTTCTCTTTATTTACTAAATCATCTACATAGAGTACAGCCACTTTTGTATTGGATACCGTCCCTAGCGTTACTTCCTCTATCGTTAACATCGGCGTATTTAAACGACGACGGATTAAGTTAATATTGGCATCGATATTTTCAATGAATGATTCTTTCGGTCCTACTACGCTGTACTCTACTTCTGGTAACGAAATGCTCCGTTCACTGACCATCGAAGAACGAACTAATAAACCTTCTGGATCTTTTTCACCTATTTGTATGAAAATAAAACCCGATAACATCTTTTCTTTAATTACTTCAGTATCAGAAGAAATCTCAATTGCCTCAACCGGAAGGCTGTTTTTTAATTGTTGAAGAGTATTCCATGGCTGATTCGAAACGTAATGTAGAATGTCACGGTGTAAGAAATTCGTATCACATAATGTACTATAATAGTTAACCCAATAAGAATTCGTACCATCCGATGTTTTATAGGAAAAACGGAGGAAATCAGATGATTTTTCCATTTGCGTAATTAACTGCGGAACAGACATTTTGTCTTTACTATTTTCCTCATCTTGCCTAGTACCAATTAGCCATTGGATAAATCTCTTCATATTTCTACCTCCTTCCAAATACCATATTTTAGTTTTCCTAGTTTGGAGGTAGATATACATTTTAAGTAATCTGAACGAAGGGCATGAATTACTAGTTTCAAGAAGGTTAAAATACAAAAAACTGCCCTTTAAATAATAATGCTTTTAAAAGGGCAGTTTTTTGTATTTATTTATTTTCCTAGCTTACGTACAATTTCAACGATATCTACTAATCGGAGATGATACTTATTCTTATCTATATCTTTTACGGTAATTCGATGGGTTGAAAATCGGAAGGAATGTATTTTTCCTGTAATTTGAATAATTTCTCCTTCAAACCAAGCTGTTAAACGAACTGTTTCTTTATTCAAATATATAGAATGAAGCAAGTCTTGTATATATTGAAAATCTGGAACATCATCTGGAAAAACTAAAAAAGCTTGCACTGTACGATTGTGCTCGTTTTTCCATAGAAACATTGATTGTGAAACAATTTTATTACTACGTTTATGCTCCATTAAACTCCCTCCTAATATTTGCATAAAATGTTTGGAAAAATGTTGTTGTATTTACTATGCATATTCTTTTTATTAAACATCATGACATTTTTTGAGTAAACGTTAGATAAAAATAAATAAAACTAGTCTATTAATACGACTCTTTATTTGTACCATATTATATATGTAAATTACTACAGAAAAGAAATTAGTTTTATATAAAGATGCAAAAAAACAAAAATCCACGGAATATCCGTGAACTTTTAACTACGGGGTTCATCCTCATATTTGTATAATATTTCTCCATTATGCTTTGCAATACCTCTAAATTGTTTAAAGTCTTCTTGAGCAACAAGTACTCTTCTAAAATCCATAAAATTCTCTTTCGTTATCATATATTCGTGTAACTCTCGACTACGAAGCTTGTCTAAAATCTCCGTAACAAACTGTTCGTTCATAATGTCCCTCCTGAAAATTCACTTATGTTAATTGTATACGAAACTATATATTTTAAAAAGATAATTAAAAATTCAAAAAAATATATTAAAAACTATTTACGTTTGTGGAAAAATGTTGCAAACTGTATGTAATACTTTTTTGCATAAATATTGCATATAAATTGCAAAAACATTATATTTGTGAATAGTATTTATACAAAGGTCCTAATGAAAAGTTTTAACTTTCATTTAAAGATAAAAAGTATAGGGGAGAGAGAAAATATGAAAAAAGCAGAGGTTGGAAACATCATAGAATTTAGAGAAGGATTAAAAGGAGTCGTTGAAAAAGTTAACGAAAACTCCGTAATTGTTGACCTATCTTACATGGACAACTACCGTGAACTCGACCTAGAACAAAGAACAGTCGTCAACCACAAAAACTACAAAATCATCACACTATAGAAAAGCGCAGACGGCTCGCAAAGACTCGTATGAACAAAGCTATTTAGAAAATAAAAAGAAAAAGCAGTTGGACACAATAGCGTGCAAATGCTTTTTCTTTTTTTATTTTATTTTTCATCTACTATATTCTGTCATTTCTCTGTTCCCGAACATGTACACCGTTTACTTAAAATCTGTTTCCCAACTAATGCTGTTAAGTCTAGGTTAAGAGCCTTTTCCTGTTTGTGTTGTTCCCCTCTATTCATTAGTCCTTAACTGTTTACGATTAATGGCCGTTGGCGGTTGTTCTATCCATTTGTTTTTAATCATAATATCCGCCCCCTCTTTAGACAATAATGCTGCTTCCCCTGAAAGTTTTTCATACTTCACAAGTAAGTCTGATCGTTGACTAGCTGCCGCTGCAGCCGCATAATTTCCAATTCCCGCAGTTGTCAAAAAGGCTGTATGGGTCATTATTAATTTATCCGAAAATGGCGATATTGTACTATCTGTTATCCTTAATTGTTCAGAAAGTGGAGGTTCAATATCCTCCTTCCGCAATATGTTAATAAATGTTTCCATGTGACTTTTGGCCATTTCTTTTGCTTTTAGTGAGAACTTTTGCACTTCTTCGTTTTTAGTAACTTGTGCAAAGGCTTCACATAAAATCCTTCCAACTTGATTCGTACGTAAATTAAATGAAAGATGTGTCACTTCTATAGCATTTAACGGTCTCTTTTCTTTCAGAGGATTGATTCCACTTAAATAATCCTTATCGATAATAAAAGATGGCGTTTCACCATACGTAAGTGAAGGTGCATTTAACAAAATCCCCATTTCTGTCATTTTTACAGCAATTCTTTCATATATATCAGCTGTTTGAACTAGAAATGAATGATAAAGATGTCGAATTTCTTTGTTCGTAACAGTTGCTAACGCCGAACTATATGTAACCATACCAACTTTATTCATATGAAATAAATAAGTTAAAATTGTCGGATCTGAAAATAATCTGGGGGCTTGTAGATTTAAGTCGTTTTCTGTAAACCCGATAGAAGAAGGAAGAGAATAATCCCAACTTATTTTTTTTACACTCTCTAGTTGACTAGTTACAATTTCGTACATATATACTATTTCTTCTCGATATGAACTCTCCTCCACATGCTCTAAAAAATATCGTAGTATTAATTCAGTCATTGTAATGTTTATATAAAGTGTCCATAATGTACTAATTTCTGCAGCGAACATTTCATCTCTCTTCAAGGACTATCCCTCCTAATCTTTGTAGGGATAGTATTCACTATTTTCATTTAAAGTATTGAAAAGCAAATATAAAAAAGACTATTCACAATGGAATAGTCTTTTTTAATTAACGATTATTGACAGTTTCAGGATACATATCATGGTTCATCAGACGGTAATGTGCCATTTCTTCATATTTCGTCCCCGGTTTTCCATAATTCGTATATGGATCAATAGAGATACCACCACGTGGTGTAAATTTCCCCCATACTTCAATATATCGAGGATCCATCAATTTAATAAGATCATTCATAATAATATTCATGCAATCCTCATGAAAATCACCGTGGTTTCTAAAGCTAAATAGGTATAGCTTTAATGACTTACTTTCTACCATTAGCTTGTCAGGAATATAACTAATATATATTGTCGCGAAGTCTGGCTGGTTCGTTTTTGGGCAAAGGCTCGTAAATTCTGGGCAATTAAATTTAACAAAATAATCTCGGTTTGGATGCTTATTTTCAAAAGTTTCTAAGACATCCGGACTGTATTGAAATAAATAATTCGTCCCTTGATTACCTAAAAGTGTTACTCCTTGTAATTCTTCATCTTTTCTTCCTGCTGTCATTTTCTTTTCCTCCTATACACCACGTTTATTGCCCCAAATATACGTATGAAGCTGTGGCAGTACTCTTACAAAATTCATTTCTTCGTCTTTCATTACTTTCTCAATTAACCACTCGTATTTAACAAATAAATGTTCTCTTAAATCTGCAGTTGAAGTAGTCTCTATATCATCATTTCCTACTTGTACAAAAAAAGGAACGTTTGGATATCTTTGATGAACCTTTTTCGCATAAAGAAGATCTTCATCGTTAAATACAACTACTTTAAGTGATATTTTATTCATTTCAAGTTTAGAAATAATAGAATCTAACATGGCAAAATCAGTCTTCATCGTTGAGCTTGGGGGCTTCGGAGAGAGTGTTAAATCATCTATTGCCTTCATCCAATCTTTCCACTTACTCCCTTGTGTTTCCAGTGCTACTTTTACACCATTATCATGCAATAATTCTACTAAATAGGAGATAGATTGTAATAGTGCTGGATTTCCACCAGAAATAGTAACATGTTTAAAACTATTTCCTCCAAGCTCTAATAGTTCAGACCATATTTGCTCAGCTGTAAGCATTCGGATATCGTCCTTTGCACTGCCATCCCATGTAAATGCAGAGTCACACCAGACGCATCGATAATCACAGCCTGAAGTACGCACAAACATCGTTTTTTGACCTATTACCATTCCTTCACCTTGAATAGTTGGTCCGAATATTTCTAAAACAGGTATTTTTTTATTCATTTTTACTACAATCCCTTTTAGGTCGATAAATACAGTAGCTTGTTGGTGTTTCTCTAACAAATATTTGTAAGCATGTTGGTGAATTAGGTAATGTTTGTAAATGCTGTTCAATCGTTTCCCACATTTTTCGAGCTACTACTTCTGTTGTCGGAAAATGATTTGAATCTTCATCGCTAAATACTTCTTTATGGTCATTTAATACTGTATGATCATATTTGTCGTGTAAAAGTTTTTTTAATATTTGAAAATTAACAAGAAACCCAGAGTCGTCTAATTCATTTCCTGCTACAGTTACATTTATAAAATACGTATGGCCATGTACTTGTCGACACTTTCCAGCTGAAACTGTTGGAATATAATGTGCTGCAGCTATTTGCATGTCTTTGTTTAATTCATATTGATAGGAATGAGGTACTTGTGGGTATATTTGTTGTAGCATCTCAGTTGTTTCCCTTCGTTTCTAAATATTGTTCTAATCCACGTTTTCTTAATTTACAAGCGGGGCATTCTCCACACCCATCTGCAACTATTCCGTTATAACACGTTAATGTCTTTTCTTTTATATAGTCAAGTGCATGAAGCTCATCAGCTAGTTTCCACGTTTCCGCTTTATTTAACCACATTAGCGGGGTATGAATAACGAACTGATAATCCATCGATAAATTTAATGTTACGTTCAAAGATTTTATAAAGACGTCCCGACAATCAGGGTAGCCACTAAAGTCTGTTTCACAAACTCCTGTTATAATATGGCGCGCTCCCACTTGTTTCGCAGCCACTGCAGCAAACGACAGAAATAAAAGGTTCCGACCGTCTACAAAAGTATTCGGTACCTCCCCTTTCTTTTCTTCAATATCTATGTCATCTCTCGTTAATGCATTAGCAGATAATTGACTTAAAAGTGACATATCTAACACTCGGTGCTTTACTCCTAAGTCAGAAGCAATTTTTTTAGCGCATTCTATTTCTAAATTATGACGTTGACCGTAATGAAACGTCACAGTTTCTACTTCTTCAAACTGTTCAAGCGCCCAAAATAAACAAGTTGTACTGTCTTGACCACCACTAAACACAACAATTGCTTTTTCATTTTTCTTCATTGCTCTCTCTCCCTTCTACTAATTTGTATAAAAAGAATAAAAAACGCTAACCCTTTTAGAGGTTAGCGTTATAAGTTCGTATAAAAACTAATAATAAGACAAAGACTTTAAAATAGTTTTTTATAGAGGGTTTAGCTATAACCTCTCCTAATAGTTAATAGGCAAGTGTATTAAATTTTATAACTATAATAATATAACACACTCTATATTTTTTGACTACATTATTGTTTTATCTGTTGAGAATGTCCTACACCAATTGCTAAATAAAAGGCTCATTGCAGAACATACGGGAGGTACCTCATGTTCTGTACTTTATTTTTTATTCGTCGTTTCATTTGCTAGCTGCTCAAATGATTTTACTTTACCGTGTTCATTTTGAGAGTTTTTCCTCGTTTTCCATTGACGTTCTTGCTGACTTTTTGATTGAGTCAAAATCCATCCCTCTTTCTTTTCATATAGTTCAAAGTGTAGAATATGCTTAAATGATCTTTTTATACATTTCCCTTATGGAGGTATGTGAAATTGACTCAATTCGGCAAGCTACTTGCAACTTGGATTTTAGCAAATGTGTTAATAGGAATTAGTTTTACCTTCAGTACATATTTTTGGACGTTATTTCCCCTCTCCATGATTATTCTTATTTATATTTCTTGGAAAAGTAACGTAGATTTAAAAATAACTAAATTGAAATACAATAGTAATATTATTGGAATTATCTCAGGCATTAGCTTATATTTTTTATTTCTTTTTACATATGTAATTATTAAAAGTTTCTTTCCATACTTTGTTCCTTTTGTTCAAGATCTTTATTCAGTTGTTGGACCTAAACAATGGTGGCATTATGTACTTTTACTTATCATAATACCTGGGGAAGAAATATTTTGGCGTGGCTATATTCAAAAGAAGTGTATGCAAATGTATACTCCAAAGTTAGCAGTTCTCGTAGCATCCGCCCTTTATGCTGTTGCACATATATGGAGCGGAAATGTGATGTTAGTTGCCGCTGCAGCACTATCGGGTCTTGTTTGGGGATATTTATATGTATGGACAAAGAATTTGACTGTTGTCATCCTATCTCATTTCTTTTTTAATTTATTTTTACTTCTCATACTACCACTTACTTTTTAACCTTTTCCTATTTAAACTTAACATGTATAATGAATAGTGGAATTTTTATACATAGGGGGCTAACGTATGGATGCGATTTATCTTTTTGTCATTGCTGCTGTTATTGCTAGTTTCGGAATAACGATTGTTGTTCGGTCTACGATGGATAAAGTAATGGAAACACCTGAAAAACTTGCTAGCTTACAATCTCGATTATTTATATTTGTTGCATTAATCGAGGTCGTGCCGTTAATTTTAATCGTAATAGGATTTATGTATTTAATGGATTCTACTGTTAATGCGATTTTACCACTTGGTGTCGTAATATTAAGCGTGCTTGTAAACTTTATTAGTTTATTCGTAAAGAAAAACGAACTCATTTCACACGAAAGTCACGTACAAAACTCGCTTAATACACTATTTATGATCGGAACAGTGTTAATGGCTGCTATACCACTTGTAGCTGTAGTAGCAATTATGGTGAGATAAGAACAAAAGCGTAGGGCATAAGCGCCATAGCTAGACGTCACAACACGAAGAAAGACACTTCTTTATAAAAGTGTCTTTCTTCTTTTTTTCATTATTAATAAAAATAATAATAATAAACTTAAATAGCCAAAAAACGGGTATAAATGTTCAATTAATGTTGCATAACCAATTTGGCTAATAATATAAATGATGGATACAATAGCAAAAGTTATAAAATGCTTTGGTATGGATAAAACCGTTTCTAATTGTTTTTGAATCCCAAATAGATTACTCACAACGGATGTAAAAATTTCACCATAAATGACAATAACATAAAAGCCATACATAGAAACGAGTGAGACCTTTACTACTTCCGCCATCGGTATTTCGTATTGAGTAAAGTTAGGTAATGAAGATAACGATATATGACAAGTTAATAAAATAAAACATAATAATAACCCACCAATAAAACCTCCTCTTTTTATTACCCAATCATCATTAATCTCTCTGGCAAGTGGCACTAGGACAGGCTGAGCCAATGCAATATTTAGACTTCCATACAAGATTGGAGCAAAGAGACTCCTCCAAATAGAATTTGTCCCATTTTCCCCTTTCATAAAGGAAAATCCATGATCGACAACTGCATCAACCGATATAACGATACTAAATATAATTAAAATCGGTACGACAATAATATTTACACTTACAAGTCCTTTAACTCCTTTAAAAACTGTTATGAGAGCTAAAATAATAGTTAAAATTAATCCGATTTGAAATGACCAACCTAATTGTTCAGAAAATACTGCCCCTGCTCCAGATAACATAACAGCAGCAACACAAATTAAAATGACTAACATAAAAATATTAACGATAAGTCCAATCTTTTTTCCAAACAAATATTCGTTAAACTGCTGATAGGATGCTGCACCGATATCTTTTGCGATTAACATCATTTTCGTGCCTAGCCAAATAAATAAAAAACCTGTGATTAGTATAGTGATAAACCCGATAGAACCGTACTGTGTAAAAAACTGGACAATCTCTTTCCCTGTTGCAAAGCCCGCTCCGACGATGGTACCTACGTAAACTGCAGCAATTTGAAATGCTTCCATCCAGTTCTTTTTCAAAAGCGTTCACCTCACCTACAATAGCTTGTCATTCTACTATATGTAGGTTGCATTATAGAAAGACTAATAAACATAAACTAAAAGCTCTAACAAAAAAGAAAAGCGTACAAATTTCATGTAGCTTCTCTTTCTTTGTCTTTTATTTGTTATTAAAGTTTACGAAAAAAACTAAGTAACATTACCGGCTTACTTGGACGAATAAAACGAAAACCACGGCTTTTGAATTCAGGTATTTTAATCTTTATTTTTTTTGAACTTTTACTACCAGGGTAGCTCATATGTAAGATAATCATCGTACCTGTTGTAGCATGCATAAAGATATCGTGTAAATGGTTTTGAAATGCTTCCGCTTTTATATTTTCTACAACATGTATTTTTTCGATATTTTCTTTTGCACTTTTTTGCAATATCTCTTCTGTTTTCTCTTCCGTTACTACGTCTTTTGGTAAATGTTCTACTACTTTTTCTGCCTTTTTTTGTTGGACAATCGCTTCTTTCATTTTTTCATCGGTTTTATTCATGAAATCTACATCTTCTTTTTTTGATACACTGTTACGCATTTTTTTAACTGTTGTTAAAGGTGTTTTCGGTACAGAAAAGTACATACCGCTACCAGTAACAAGTTGTTCTTGTAATGGCAAAAACGTACCCTTTGTATTTTTTAAATAAAAAACTTTATCAGATTCCTTATCTTTTTTGGAGGAATCACAGTCCTCTAACACAACGGCTATTACTTGGTCATTTTTACTAAACCGCGTTTTTATCGATTTGATTTTTTTGTCCCATTTTTCCGGCAGGTTATATTGTTGAATTAAATATTGTTTCATCTCGTCAATGGAATGGATCTCCGGTTTGTTCTGTAAACTATATTCCGGAAAAATTGGTGTTGTTAACGGTGTGCTGAGTATTGGATCTTCTATATTTTCCTCGGTTTTTATTACTTTTGTAATGGATTGACATGAGAATATATTAAAAAGTAATACTGCAGCAAATAGTATGTGAAAGAAATTGCTCATAATAACCTCCCACATACTATTTTTTCCGTAACGAAAAAAAATATGTATTTTTATTTACTTTAATTCATAATCGGATAAATGAACAAATTCATATCCTTGACTAATAAGTATCGGAATTGCCTCTTTTACTCCAGCAGCAGTATTACTGCTAGGCTGATTCATATGGAGAATAACGATTGAACCATTTGTGGAATGGAGTAAACTTTGCTTAACTCTTTCTCGCGAAAATGTTGCACCAGCATCTCCATTTATACTAAAATTCACAACTTCAAGGTTCAAATCATTCGCGATTTTCACACTTGCCTCATCATAATAGGCAGTACCCGAGCGAAAATAACGTGGTGTATAGCCTGTCAATTTTGTTATTTTTACTTGGTTGCCCATAATTTCATTTA
The DNA here is from genome assembly GCF_002250055.1 of Sutcliffiella cohnii. Classification (NCBI taxonomy): domain Bacteria; kingdom Bacillati; phylum Bacillota; class Bacilli; order Caryophanales; family Bacillaceae; genus Sutcliffiella; species Sutcliffiella cohnii. Next base: position 1,875,212 of record NZ_CP018866.1, on the reverse strand, counting down.
CAACTTCCTCTTGCGATGTTGTACTTTGTATACCCCAAGCGTAGTTAGAACGAATAGATAACGGCTTATGTTCTGTACCATGGTTTTCAATTGTAAACAACGGATTACTTGCCAGCTGAAGAAATTCCTCCATATTCGCATCAATCCACCTAGCATTTACAAATATGGTAGCCTTAATGTTTTCAGCTATTAAAAAGTCTATTAAAGTTTCATCATAACCACTACCATACTCACCGCCACACGCATCAAGTGTTAATGCTATAACTTTTTCATCTGTATGAAGCATTGTTTTCACACCAAGTACATTTTCGGAAAAGTTATTTGTAGTATTATATTGTTTATGAAGTGCATCTTTTTCTAACTGTGAGAGTAGTTCCAGTTTACTTGGTACATTGTAATAATCTTCTGGATTACTTTTCTCAAAGCTAGATTTAATGTGATTGGCATGATTTCGCACATTAAAATTATTAACGGAACATCCAACGATTAGTATACAAAATAAAAGTAATACATTTAAATATTTCATACATCCCCCTATACCCCTAGACAATATGAATATTTATATCTTTATCGAGTTTTCGTAATGATCGATGAAGAAGACTTTTTGTGCAATTGATGATATTGTACCCATGCGCTTACTGCAACTTCTGAATCATAAAATGGAATAGAATTGTTCCCGATGATTTGAAATTTATCATGTCCTTTACCAGCAATGAGTACTACATCTCCTTCTCCTGCCAATTGTACTGCTCGATAAATAGCCATTCTCCTATCTCCAATACATTCATATTGATCATGAACTGCTCCTTCTGCTAAACCGTTAGTTATCTCATCTAAAGGTTCATCTAAAGGATTGTTTGTAGTAAATATAACATAATCAGAATGTTCTGTCGCAACTTCCCCCATTCTTGGTCGCTTCCCTTTATCGCGATTACCACCCGTTCCTATGACTGAAATAATTTTTCGTTTATAGAACATTTTCAAATGATGTAACACCTTTTTTATCGCATCTTCCGTATGTGCATAATCAACAATAATTGTACATGGATCTTGATCCACTAATTTCTGCATCCTTCCGATTGGTGGATGTATATTTTTAATACTTTTTATTATGGTTGGAATAGATAACTTATCTGATAATGCTGCAATTGCCGCTAATAAATTATACACATTAAACTCTCCAACTAACGGCGAAACAACGTCGTAAGTACCGTTTGGCGTGTTTAACCGAAATAATGTGTGGTCCATTTTGTACTGTATATTATTTGCCTTTAAATCTGCATCATTTTTAATTCCATACGTTATAACATTTGCACCTGTTATTTGCTCATAATAGGTAGATGCTTCGTCATCTGCATTTAACACAGCCATTTTTTGTTTCGTGAAATCTTGCCCTAACTGTGAAAACAACAACCCTTTTACATTTTTGTAATTCTCCATCGTACCGTGATAATCTAAATGATCACGAGTCAAGTTTGTAAAAACTCCAGTTTGAAAGTCCACTCCTGATAGTCTCCCTTGTAATAACCCGTGAGATGAAACTTCAAGCACAACATCCGTCACACCATTTTCAACCATATCATGTAAAACTCGTTGTAATGTTAATGAATCATTTGTTGTATTTTTACTCGGGAGCTTTTTTCCATTAATATCAATTTCAATCGTCCCGCAAAGTCCTGTTTTATATCCTTCTTGACGTAAAATATTATTTATAATAGTCGATACAGTCGTTTTTCCATTCGTTCCAGTTACACCAATGATAGAAAGTTTAGATGATGGATGACCATAAAAAGTGCTAGCTAAGTGAGCTAATGCCTTTACACTGTTATTTACTTGAACGTAACAGACACTTCCCTCAACCTCTTCTGGCATTTCTTCTACTATAATAATGGTTGCACCTTTTTCAATGGCAGCGTCTATATAACAATGACCATCGACGGTATATCCTTTTATACAAACGAAAAGAGAGTTTTCTATTACCTCACGAGAATCACAATGAATAGAGTCGACGGAATTTGGTACACTACCAACAATTTTACGGATTGAAAGTGCTCTTAATAAACTATGTGTTCGGATTGCTCTCACACCCTTTCATGAAAGAATGGTTAGAATAACTAGCTAATCGTGTATCGCTTCATTACTAATCGATTTATACTAGTTCGTCTTATGCGACTTTCAAATTTAGTAAAATGATAAATGGTTTGTATAAGTCAAAAAGTTAGTGATGAAAACAGAATTCGTCTTTTTCTATTGTAGTCAAAAAAAGCCAGTCGAATTCCTCGACTGGCTAATGTTTTATAATTCTTTATCATTTACTTGTTTTAAATATGCTTCAATTTCGTTAATGACGGATTGTACACACCCTTCTTCAAACGGGGATTTTAAGTTAGCAACCTTTACTAATTGCGTAAAAGATAGACTACCACCCTTTTTACAAAGTTCTAAATAATCATTCCACGCTTCTTCTTTGTTTTCTTGCGCTCGCTTCCAAAATTGAAGCGCACAAATTTGCGCAAGTGTATAATCAATATAATAAAATGGGGAAGCATAAATATGACCTTGCCTTTGCCAAAAACCTCCATTTTCTAAATACGTGTTCCCATCATAGTTCCGGGAAGGTAAATATTTTTTCTCCATTTCTCTCCAAGCTTTATTTCTTTCAGCTGGAGTTGCATCATAGTTTTCGTAAATATAATGTTGAAATTCATCAACTGCAACCCCATAAGGAAGAAAGCTTACAGCTCCACTTAAGTGAGCATACTTGTATTTTTCAGTGTCCTCTTTAAAGAATAAATCCATCCATGGCCACGTAAAAAACTCCATACTCATAGAGTGAATTTCACAAGCCTCGTACGTTGGCCAATTATATTCAGGAACTTTGAAATCACGGCTCATGTACACTTGAAAAGCGTGTCCAGCTTCATGTGTTAGTACATCGATATCTCCACTCGTTCCGTTAAAATTAGAAAAAATGAACGGTGCCTTATATTGTGGAATGAATGTACAATAGCCACCAGCTTCTTTACCTTTCTTTGCTACTAAATCCATCAAATCATGTGTGAGCATAAACTGGAACCATTCATTAGTCTCTGGTGAAAGCTCTTCATACATTTTCTTTCCGTTTTCGATAATCCAATTTGGGTCACCTTTTGGAGTAGCGTTTCCTGATTTAAACTTAAAGTTTTCGTCATAAAACTTTAAGTCCGAAATTCCGATTCGCTCACCTTGCTTTTCTTTTAATTGCTCTACTAATGGCACGATATACTCTTTAACTTGATCACGAAAATTTCGTACCATTTCCGCATTATAATCTGTTCTAATCATTCTTGCATAACCTAGTTCAATAAAGTTTTCAAAGCCTAATTTTTTCGCAATTGTTGTTCGAACTTTTACTAAGTCATCAAAAATTTGATCCAACTGTTGTTGGTTTTCAGAAAAGAAATTGAACTTTGCTTCACTTGCACTTTTTCGAATAGTACGGTCACTAGACTCAATGAATGGATCTATTTGTGCTAATGTTTTCTCTTCACCGTTAAACGAAATTTTAGCGGATGCTATCAGTTTATTGTATTGAGTAATAAGCTTATTTTCTTTTTGTAATTCTTCTATTATAGAAGGGTGGAACGTTTTCAATTCACATTCAGCTAAAGCAAATAATTGACTCCCCCACTTTGCTTCAAGTTCATTACGAAATTTCGATCCTAATAGTGCTTCGTACAGCTTCGTGTCAAGCGCCTGAAATAAAGGAGAAACTTCATCAAAATATTCTTGTTCTTCTCTATAAAATTCATCATTCGTATCAACAGAATGGCGAATGGATACTAAGCTTGATAGTGTACTAATTTCATTTCTAATTTCATTTATTTTCCTTAATGCTTCCTCTTGGAAAGCAACAGTACTCGCTTCAGAAAACTCCGTTAGTAACAGTTCATACTTTTCTTCTAATTGACCTACATTCGGTCTATTATATGGATATTCATGGAACTTCACAATTTAACCCCTCTTCTATATGTAATAACTGACCCAAACGACTATTTCGCTAAAGACTTTAAAAAATCCTGCTAAAATATATTTTTCTTCCCAAATAAAAAAACTGACCTTTATAGATCAGTTTTTTTGTCTTGTGCATAATAGCCGACTTTTTTCAGAAGTGAAATTGCAACTTCTTTTTCTTCTGTTGTTAACCCACCTAATAGAGCGTGTATCGTCTCTTCATGCTGAGGGAAAATTTCATGAAGTAATTCTTTCCCTTTTTCTGTTAAATGAGCAAACGTTACTCTTCTATCACTTTCACATGCTTTTCGTTCTAATAAACCTTTTCCTTCTAATTTATCAACAACGTAAGTTATACTTCCACTTGCTAGAAGTATTTTCCCACCTATTTGCTGAAGTGGTTGCTCACCTTTATGATAAAGAAGCTCTAACACAGCAAACTCTGTTGGATTTAAATTAAAACTTTGTATAGACTGATTTGCTTTATCATTAATAGTACGATAAGCTCTTGAAAGAACGATAAAAAGTTTTAAACTTTGATCGATATCATATCTTTCGTTCATTTTAAACACCCATTTCTCAAACGTATCTAATATTATAAGTTTATAGAAAATAGGACTATTGGTCAACTTGTTTGTTAAAATTTAAACATAACCTCATACTATTTCCACACTACTTTCCAATTATTGTTTATTAAAGTATCAATCGTTTTATGTTCCATTATATAATTTGCTATTAGCTCTGACATATCAGTAGGAATGTCCTTTACAACTTCCTTATGTTGAAACATCGTATAATCTCCTCCGCCACCTGCCCGGTAATTATTCATTACAACATTATATTCATCCGTTAATGAGAGGGTTTCTCCGTCTTTTTGAAGCACGACCACTCTTTCACCGATAGGTTTGCGAACATCCATTACGTATTCAATCCCTTCCCACATATCATAATTATAATGTTGTGGCTTAGGAGTAGAAAATTGAGGATTTACTGTTAATTGACCATTTTCATCAAAAGTAAAATAGGAAGCAGAACGTTCTAATGCGTCTTTTATATCTTTTCCTGTTATACGAATTACTTTTAACGTATTTGGATATATGTAATTTGACACGATATCTCTCATCGTAACATCTTTTGGAAATCCTGGTGATGTATTATTAAACAAAGCTGTATTAGATATGGATGCTCCTGAATAGTACATTTGAACTTTATTAATAAATTCAATTAAAGGGTTATCTTCCATTCTTAGTTTCAATGGATCTGTTACGAGCATATCTCCATTAATTTTACCAATTGGTTGGTCTAACCATTGTTGAACAGCGTCTTCATACTTTTTTGCTAGGTTCATAATTTCCATATCAGGATTCGTATTCTCAACAGAAATAACACTACATTTTTTTGACTGTATTTGCCATTTTTTGTCTTTTTTAAATAAGGTTACTTCTGCTTTACCGAGATATTGTCCGTTAAATCCAGGCTGTAATACAAGTACAGAACCAACTTGGTCTGCTATCACACGATGTTGATGCCCTGTTAATAAAAGATCAATACCCTCTATTTCCTTACACATACGGTATGCTTCATTTTCACCAGTGAGCGTCTCCGTTGGTTTCCCTGTTTTTAAATCACATTCAAAACCACCATGATAGCTAACAATCAAGACGTCAGGCTTTTCGTTCCTGCGAATCCACTCTACCCATTTTTTTGTAACTCCAAATGCATTTTCAAACTTTAATTTCTCAATATGATCTGGGTTTTCCCAATTAGGAATATAATGTGTAGTAACGCCTAAAATTGCTACTTTTACTTCTTCCACTTGTTTTATTACGTATGGGTTTCCAAAATAGGGCTCATTCGTTTCATCATTTAAAATATTTGCACTTAACCAAGGAAAGTTAGACTGTTCTACCGCATCATTAATTATTTCCATCCCATAATTAAATTCATGATTCCCAATAATAGCTGCATCATAATTTAACTTATTTAATATCTCTATCATCGGATTTCGTTCTTTTTTCATTTTCTTTACGTAATGATATGTAAATGGTGTACCTTGTATTAAATCTCCATTATCAATTAAAATAACGTTTTTTGAAAGGTCTCGCTCGTCTTTTATAACGGTAGCTAGTTTCGCTAAACCGAGATTCTCTTCTTCATTATTGCCGTAATTTATCGGTAGTACGTTTCCATGTACATCGCTAGTTTCTAAAATTGTTATTTTTAACTCTTCCAAAACTCCACCCTCTTTCAGCTTTTTCTTTTATAATAGAAAACGTAGAGAAAAATTTCTCTACGTTTATCTATTATTAGAAATAGTGTATCTCGTTAAACTAGACGTTTGCGAATGAAGGAAGAAATGTAATCAATTATCGTTACGACGATAATAATTACTAATAATATCATCCCTACTTCATCCCAGTTTCTATTTGCAACGGCAATTGTAATAAGGAACCCAATACCACCTGCACCTACAATACCTAAAACAGATGAAGCACGGACGTCTACTTCAAAGCGGTAAATTGCGTAAGATAAAAATTCAGGTATTACTTGAGGAAGAATACCATAGAAGAAAACTTGAGTTTTATTCGCCCCATTTGCTTCCATCGCCTCTACCACTTTCATATCTATTGATTCAATAACTTCTGAATAAAGTTTCCCTAACATCCCTGTTGAGTTGATCGCAATGGCTAATACACCTGCGAACGGTCCTGGCCCAACGGTTGCAACGAAAATAATCGCAAACACTAGTTCAGGGAATGCGCGGACAGCGTCTAACAGCCATTTACCTAACGAACTAATGATACGGAAACGGAACATATTTCTAGCAGCTAAAAACGCCATTGGTACAGCTATAATGGAGGCCATTAATGCTCCTGCATAAGCAATAAATACTGTTTCCACCATTTTCTCCATTACTTTACCAAAAGTAGACCAATCTGGTGAAAATAATTGTGGAATAACTCGAGAAAAGTTATTAATCGTCCTGTCACTAAAAATTCGTTCCCAGTTAATATTAATTTGAGTAAATGTAACAAAAAATATTGCAATTATAGCGATTGCAATCGTTGTGTATTTTAATTTCTTACTTGTAGATATTTTCTTTTTAGGAGGTAATTCGTAGCGCATTATACAATCGCCTCCCTTATTTTCGAGCTAATATATTCTATAATAACTACTACAAAAAAGATAACGATAATGAGCATCATAACATTATCATAGCGGAACCATTTTAGTTGTTGGTCTAATAATAAACCGATACCACCAGCACCTACTAAACCTAGTACAACTGATGCACGTATATTTATTTCAAACACATAAAGGGAAAAAGATACAAACTGTGGTAAAATTTGTGGAACCACACCGTACCATATTGTTTGTAATGAATTCGCTCCGGACGCACGCATCGCATCGAGTGGCTGCATATCAATTGTTTCTAACGTATCACTTAATAGTTTAGCTAAAATCCCTAAAGAGAAAAAGATTAACGCTATAATACCTGGAAATGCCCCAATACCGAAAACACCGACGAATACTACCGCTAAAATAATATCCGGAATTGTACGAATGATATTTAGAAAGAATCTAGTAATTTGGTTCGTAATTTTATTTGTATTAATGTTTCTTGCCGCAAGTAGGCAGAAAGGTATTGTTAATAAAGTTGAGATGGTGGTAGCTATTATAGCCATGTAAAAAGTTTCAACCAATGCCGGAATAACCCTACTTACATATTCTAAATTTGGAGGAAAGAAGCCTCCAAACATTTCAATCATTCTTGGGAAACTTTTTATAAACTCAGGCAATGTAGATTCAGTTTTGTAAGTACTATATAAATATAGAGCAGCTACAACGATGAAGACTAATGTTGTTTTTCGCTTCAAATCTGGAGAAGTAATACTTTTAGGTTGCACTTTCTCCTTCATTTGTTTCTCATTCATCATTAATCTTGACCTCCCACCATGTCATCCTCACGAATGGCACGGCCGTAAATCTCTTCGAACGTCTTCTCTGTCACAGTTGATGCAGGCCCATCGAACACCACTTCTCCTGCTCTCATACCGATAATACGATCCGCAAATTCCATCGCCATATCAATAAAGTGGAGGTTAACTATTGTTGTAATATTGTCTTCTTTATTGATTTGTTTTAAATAGGTCATAACTTGATGAGCTGTCGGAGGGTCTAAACTTGATACCGGCTCGTCCGCTAGTAAATATTTCGGCTTTTGTGTTAACACACGTGCAATACTTACACGTTGCTGCTGACCACCACTTAGTTCATCCGCACGATTATATATTTTTTCTTCAATGTTTACACGTTTTAAACTCTCGTACGCTAATCCAATATCTTCTTTGGAATATAAGTTAAAGATACTTCTTAACGTACCAGTGTGTCCTAATCTTCCTGCGATAACATTTTTCATAACAGAAGAACGTTTTACTAAATTGTAGTTCTGGAATATCATACCTATTTTTGTACGAAGCCTTCTTAAGTCTCTACCGTTATATGTTAAAATATTTTCTCCGTCAACTATAAGCTCTCCATCTGTTGGAGTAACGAGTCGATTTATACTTCTAATAAATGTAGATTTACCAGCACCAGATAATCCGACAATTACAACGAATTCACCCTCATTGATTTTTACATTAATGTCTTTTAACCCTTGCGTACCATTCGGATATACAAGTGATATATCTTTAAACTCTATCATTTTATTACGTACCCCTCCATGTTGGAAATATCATTAGAACATCAACAGTTATGAAATGAGCGCCATCATCTTAACGATACATAAAAGTTCTACTAAACATAAAATCTTTAGTGAGTATATGAACCGTTGGATTGTGGCGCCCAATAATAACTTTCCTTTAAACCATTTATACAATCGTTTGCCATTGTCTCGCTTAAAGTTTTTTGGATTGAAAGAACTTTCTAAAAATCCAAGAAAAAAGGAGGAAGCAAGCTTCCCCCCAACCTTACCTAAACAGAAGTTATTAACCTTCGTAACCTGTTAGTCTTGCAACGTCACGAACGATGTCATATTCTTCGTCAGATGCTTCATCAATACCAGTCCAACGGTAAACATCATTCATAATTTCAATCATTTCTTCATCATCATTGAAGCTTAAGAAAGCTTGTTTGATTTCTTCAACAAATGCAGGATCTAAAGAAGGAATAACAGAAATAGTATCGTTAGGAATAGGATCAGTATATCCTAATACTACTAGCTCTTCTTTTACCTCTGGATAGTCAGCTTCTAATACATCTCGAACATCGTCAAAAGTTGTTGCAACGTCAGCATCTCCATCTAAAACTGTTAAAGCAGCATTGTCATGAGAACCTACAGCAACTGTTTGTGCGAAAAAGTCTTGTTGTAATGCATCTGTAGAATCAATATCAAATTCTTGCATTAATTGTACTGCTGGGAATAAAAATCCACTTGTAGACGTAATATCACCAAACGCCCAAATTTTACCTTCTAAATCTGCGAATGATTCGATTCCAGAATCAGCACGAACTAAATATTGCGCCTTGTAAGAAGATGAACCGTTACGAATAGATTTTAAAATAACTTCGATATCATAACGCTCATTAGCTTGGATGTAAGCGAATGTTGGTACAAATCCGATATGTACTTTTCCACTACCCATCGCTTCAACTAAAGCTGTGTAGTTTGTCATAACGGATCCTTCGACTTCAACACCAAGAATTTCAGATAATCTTTCAGCTAAAGGCTCAACCGTGTCTGCAATTTTGTCAGATTCAGTAGATGGTACAAATCCCATAATAAGTTTATCAGGTTTTTCCGTACCCGCTTCTTCCCCAGAACCAGCACCATTGTTTGTGCCTGCATTGTTTGTTCCAGCGTTGTTGCCATTGTTAGAAGTTCCACATGCAGCTAGAGCAACTGCTAAAATCGCCACTAACATTACAGTTAGTAATTTTTTCATGTGATTTTTCCCCCTATGTAATTTAATTTTTCACACAAATAGAATTATACCCTGTATTGTCGAAATAACGCTACACTTTTTTCGTATTTTTTACAATTTCTTAATAAATTGTTAACCATTACATTGATATATAATTAAAAACGCTTACATAACTCACTGTTAACATTTGTCGAATAATAATTGTTTTTTTACTTGTTCCTATTTTGCTATAATATCTTCAACTTTATGTTTGTCTGTGAGAAGTATATAATGAGCATAGCCGCTTTACATTAGAATATATTTATATAAGTAAGTCGCCTCCTTATAGAAGATAAAAAGTTCATATTGTTTCCCTAACAAGGATGGAAAGGAAGTAATACATGATTGAAGCACTTATAGGTAGCACTTTAGCTGCATTGTCAACTGGGCTTGGTGCACTTCTTATTTTATTATTACCGAAAAGCATATCTCATCGTTCTAGGGATATGATGCTAGCATTTACTGCTGGTATTATGATGGCAGCTGCGATGATGAGCTTAATTCCAGAAGCGTTACAATACGGTGGGATTGTTCAAGTAATAGTTGGGGTTTTATTAGGTGTTTACGTTTTAAATTTACTTGAAAAATTCATTCCTCATATTGATTTAGAGCATAATAAAAGCGGGATTAAATTCGATCAAAAAGCTATGTTAATTATAGCAGCAATTACGCTACACAATATTCCGGAAGGCTTGTCTGTTGGTGTTAGTTATGCATCAGATTCAGAAGGGACTGGAAACTTAATTGCGCTTGCAATTGGATTACAAAACGCACCAGAAGGGCTATTAGTAGCACTGTTTTTAATTCAGCAGCGTATTCAAAGGTGGAAGGCATTAGTTGTCGCAACATTAACTGGCGCTGTAGAAATTCCGATGGCTTTTCTAGGATTCTATTTAACCACTTCTGTTTCATGGTTAGTTCCTTACGGTTTAGCTTTTGCAGCCGGGGCAATGTTGTTTATTATTTACAAGGAGTTAATTCCTGAAAGTCATGGTGATGGAAACGAAAGGTTATCTACCTATACGTTTATCATTGGAGTATTATTTATGATTTTCTTAATTCAAATTTTTTAACACCGGTTGAAAATCGGTGTTTTTCATCGTAAATAGTAGCTAGTTTTTTGTCTTTTCTCTTTTACTTGTCTCTTTTGGTATTCATATATTAATTGATCTAAATGCTGGCTGCATTTTATCGTTTGTTCACTTTCTATACCTGTTTTGTTAGCAACAGTTATCATGGATTCTCTCTGTTTATTTATTTCAACTAGTAAACAATCCATGTTTTTGTCCTGAGTCAATTTTACTCTCTCCCTTTCATCCCCAAACTCTCCTATCGCATTATTACAAAAAATTCAACATAAGTAAACACAATCGCAATATTAGACAAAATATTTATGAAGTTTTTTTGTACATCTTGTATCTTTATGCGAAAAGTCCACACAATAAAAATAAAATTTTTGTTGATATATATACAAACATCACTTTTTGTCGACAGGAGAATTGTTATGAAATATAAGATGTTTCTTCTAACTATTTGCTTTTTATTTACCTCTTTTTTAAGTAGTCAATTTGTAAACGGTGAAGAAATAGATAAACGAGTCGCTATTGTTATTGATGATTTTGGTAATAACATGAAAGGTACAAAACAAATATTAAACTTACCAGTACATTTAACAGTTGCTGTTATGCCATTTTTACCTACAACTGAAGAGGATGCGATTATGGCACATGAGCTCGGTCACGAAGTTATTCTTCATTTGCCAATGGAGCCCGTGAAAGGTAAAAGAAGCTGGTTAGGACCTGGTGCTATTACAACAGATCTCTCTGATGAAGAAATAATAAAAAGAGTGAACGATGCGATTGATGCAGTTCCTCATGCTGTCGGAATCAATAATCATATGGGATCGAAGGTAACTTCAAATGAACATATTATGAGAATAATACTAACTATTTGTAAAGAACGAGGTTTATACTATTTAGATAGTAAAACGAGTGGAAAGAGCGTCGTTGCGGAAGTTGCATCTGAACTTGGTGTCCCCTATTTAGAAAATGAGCTCTTCTTTGATGAAATATATAGTATTCAACATATCGAAAGACAAGCAAACAAACTGTTAAAAGATATCGACAAAAAAGAAACAATAATTGCTATTGGGCATGTTGGAGTTGCTGGGGATAAAACAGCTTCTGTATTAAAGCAGTACATTCCAATGGTAAAGAAAAAAGCTGAAACAGTAACACTCTCTGAACTATTAGTTGATAAAGAAATATTAAATCCGTATTAAATATATCGAAAAAGGTTGCCAAATAATTGGCAACCTTTTTTTCATATGATTATTCTATATCTATTTCATCTACATGTGTAACACGAAATTCTTTTTCTTCTATTTTCTTTACTAACCTTTGTACTTCGGCTTTCGTTAATTCCGCAGGTAAGTTTACAATAATTCTACGTAAATATTTCTCACCATTGTCTAGTGTGAGCATACCGTCAATGTTCACTTCTTTTAACAATGTAACTAAATCTTTAATAGCCCCTTTATGTTCAATTGTAGCTATTGTAAGCGTATGACCGCCAGTTTTCATTCCGAACGAGTCAGCCAACACATCCATCACATTTGCATGTGTAAGTATACCGAGAAATTCTTCCTTTTCATTTAAAACAGCAATAAAAGGTAATCTTTTTATTGTGAAGAACGCTTTAAAGAATGAGTCTTCTTCATAAATAAATGCATCTTCATTTTGAACGAGGGACGTAATAGGATCATTTTCTTTCCCTTTTTGCTCATATAAATAATCTAGTAAATGCACTTTGTAAATAAAACCACTAAATTTACGCCCGTTATTTGATAAAACTGGTATGCAACGGTATCCAGATTCTTTCACTTTTTCATAAGCTTCTTTCACAGTAAAAGTCGGTTCACAATATTGAACATCAAATTTAGAAACAAAATTATAACGAACTTTCATCACTATCACTCCCTTGGCTTCATCCAATAGAAAATTTTCTACTTCATACCTTTAAAATACCATAAGGGCGGAAAAACGTAAAGAAAATTCACAATGTTCTAACAATAGATTCATTTGCATGTAAAGCTTAATGTTCTTTCGTTCCCTTACACTTCCAACTATACAGTTAATCTAAACGGTTGTAAGCAGTTTTTTAACGTTATATATGGACATTATTTGACAGTATTTTCAATTTCTCACCGCTTACTAAACTCTATCAACAACATCAATACTTGGACTTTTATATATATTCCCTAAAGTTTTGATTCATAACAAAAAAAACGCAAAAGGTATGGATCCCTTTGCGTTTTTGCTAATTTTTACGTCTAGCTTCGCCTAATCGGTTTTCAGGCTAATTAACAAGTCGTATATACTTCTAATTAATTACTATTAACTTCTTCTTTTTCGTAAATTGGAACCCAACCTTCTGTTGTAACAAAGATGCGAACAGCAACTACTTTACGATCTTCCATTAAAGTAAAGTAGTGTCGTACATTTTCTGGTACTGAAATTAAATCACCTGGCTGCAATTCAACATCGAAGAAGTTTCCTTCATTATCTTGAATTACAAAAATCCCGTGACCGCTTACGATAAAACGAACTTCATCATCTGTATGATGATGTTCCTGTTGGAAATTGGTTAATAACTGATCTAAGTTTGGTGTAGAATCAGACAAAGAAATAACATCACTAGATTTATAACCTCGACGCTCTGAAATGTCAGCAATTTCTTCTCCAAATACAGCTAAAATTTCTTCTTTTTCCTCATCTGTTAGTGCATATTTTTCTTTTAAGTTAGATGGTAATTTTGTAATGTCCCATTTCTCGTAAATTACTTCATTCTTTTCTAAAAATGCTACTACTTTTTCCTCATTTTCAATTCTTTCATTAGTTGCATGTAAACGAATTTGTGCCATTATATTTCCTCCTCAATAATTTTATATATTTTTCAGTTCTAGTTAAGCAATTGGCATAACCGGATACTGTTTTTGAACATTTTGCAAAGCTAGCAATTTTAGATGGTAAGAAAACAAAAACTCCCAAGCTTCTAAATATTTTTTTGCTTCAAAAGCCGTTTCTCCCCATACGGTGATTCCATGGTTTAATATAAGGACCGCTCCTTTGTCTCCATGAATGTATTTAGAGAACTGTTGAGAAAGGGTAGGAATATGTGCATCATTTTTTATAATTGGAATAGAAACCTCCGCATCCTCTTCCCAATAACCTAAAGCTTTAATTATTTCTTGCCTTTTAAACGTTATTTTTCCTTCTTCTTTATAAATTTCCGATATAACGTTATTATCAATCGTATGAACGTGAAATACCGCTCCTGCATTAGTTCTGTTATAAACTTCAACATGCAATTGCGTTTCAGCTGAAGGTTTTAATTTTGTTTCTTCAGCGGGTGCGCCTTTTTTATCTACTAGCAAAAAATCCTCGCTTGTACGTTTTCGCTTATCCTTTCCACTTGCTGTTACGAAAAATGTTAGAGGGTTTGTTGAAACTTTAATAGACAAATTTCCACTTGTTCCTGGAAACCAATCTCTTTCGGCAAACTCATCCTTTACATCCGCTAGTTCATTCCACTTTTGCAAATAACGACTCATACCGTAACCTCCAGTCGTTGTAGTATGGAAATGACATCATCGAACGTTTCGAACGATTCATAAGCGAGTTTATTTTCTTCGCATTTTTCTATTAAAAAATCTCTCGCAATCACTTTATCTGCTAATTTAGCTGCTTGTAGATCCGTGATGGAGTCACCAATAACCACTTTGTATGAAGTATCGTTTGCAATTTTTCGAATGATGGAAGGTTTGCAGCAGCCGCAATCGTTATCACATTGTTCATCACAACTATGTGGCCAAGTTATAGTAATATTCTCGTTTGAAAAATCAGCTCTATTGCAATAGATATATTCCTCTTCAATCCGTCCTTTTAATAACGGCTTGACGAAAAAGTCGATTCCACCAGAAACAATATATAGTGGGATCTCTTGCTCTTTTACGTAAGCAATGAAGCGGTCGAACCCTTCGCGTATTTCCGCTTGTTGCACAATAAAGTTAGTAATCTCTTCCCTCTTACTGGATGAAAGTAAAGCAAACATTTCCCCTACTCCATCTTGTATACTAATTTGTTGAGATAACACTTGATCCTTTAATGAAACCCATTCATCAGGTGCAAATTGCTTCATCGCTGCAATAATGTTATCTGACTTCGTTACAGTTCCATCAAAATCACAAAAAATAACAGGTTGTCTTTTTAAAGTTGTCATCTTATTTTTCACCCCAAAGCTGTAATGCTTTCTGTAATTCCTCTTTTTCTGCAGCTGCCTCTCCTAACGTTTTCCCTTCCAGTACGGCGTCTACAGCTTGACGGAATGCTTTAGCACCACCAGCGGCTCCATCAGGGTGCCCATGTACTCCGCCTCCAGCATTAATAACTGACTCTTGACCAAAATCATTTATTAATAACGGCACTAAACCAGGATGAATACCAGCAGATGGGACAGGTAAGCTTGCTTTTACAAGATCCTCTTTCGTTAACTCTTTTGCAACTTTTATTGTTGCCTCTTTTTTTAGCGCTACACTTCCATAAGGAGAAGGGAAAAGGGAAAAATCTGCCCCAGCATATCGTAGTAATTTACCTAATAATAGCTCATACGAAACCCCGTAAACTGGTGAAGGTGTTAAAGCACCACTAAATGCAGGATGGGCCATTATTGGTATTTTGATATCTTTATCTTCTGCGAGACTTTGTAAACAATCTAGTCCATAGGAGAAAACGTTAAATAATAACATGTCAGCTCCAAGTTCTACCGCTCTTTTCGCCTTATCCCTTAACTCATATGTTCTACCAGTAATGTTCACCGCGTAAAGCGTACGGTGCCCTGTTTGTTCGTACACATTTTGAAGTACTTCCTTACCGGCAATTATTCTATTTTCAAACGGTGTTAATTCATTTTCAAATAATATTTCATCGTCTTTTACAAAATCCACTCCGCCTAACGCTTGCTCTTTTAATTGGTCTCGTAAAAAGGCGAGATCACGCCCTAATACTCCTTTAAAAATACTCATTACAAACGGACGCTCCCACACACCTGTTTTTTCTCGAATACCTTGAATACCAAATTTCGGTCCTGGAAAACTTCTTTTTAGTTCATCACTAAACTGTAAATCAAGTAATTTAATTTCTCCATCAAGAGAAAGCTTCCCAAAAACTGTAGTGATAATGGCAGGAATGTCATTAGAAAAATTAAGTGATGGATAAGCAATTTTGATAAGTCCTTTTGTTCTCTTCTCACCGAAATATCTGTTAACCTTTTCGTCCTCTGGCAGATATTCAACATGTACTACTCGACCTTTATGTTTTTTTAACTGATCCTGGTCTACTTTTGGTAAATCTGTCCAAGAACCAACTGTGAGTCCAAGTGCAATTCCTTCCGCTTTTCTTTCTAGATTCCCTTTCGCATCATGAACTAAGTATGTAGCAATTACTTCACTCATCTATTCCACACCCTTTTGTAAAAATTACTGTGCTGTTGTACCTCTTTAAAATGAATTAAATACAAAATAAAAACCTCTTCCAATAAGAAGAGGTTAGGTATCCTAACATCCTCTTATCTCCCAGCTAAAAAAGCTGCAAGATTTAGCACCGTGCTTAAAAATAAGTCGGTTGCCGGGTTTCATCGGGCTAGTCCCTCCACCTGCTCTTGATAAGAAAACGTAATATATTCATTTTTTTACTATTACAAAAATAGAAAATCTAGTTGAGATTATGACATTGGTAATCTTTTTTGTCAACAGTGATTAAGAAAATAATTGCAATTTTTTAATTCGATCAACCGCTTCTTGTAATCTTTCTGTACTTGTTAACAGCCCTACTCTCACATAACCTTCACCGTATGATCCAAAGCCAATTCCTGGTGCAACGACAATATGAGCATTTTCTAATAAGTAATCAGAAAAGCTTTCAGAAGTATAGCCATTAGGGACTTTTAACCATGCGAAAAAGGATCCTTGTGGGGCATTAACGTCCCAACCAATTTCTTTCAATCCGTTTACGAGAACGTTACGTCTCTCCTCATACATTTCCACTAATTCATCTACACAATGTTGAGAGTCTAAAAGCGCAGTTGCAGCAGCTTCTTGTATACTACTAAAAAGGCTCACATATAGATGGTCTTGAAGTAAATTGATCGCTTCAATTACACTAGCATTCCCAACGGTAAAACCGACTCTCCACCCTGCCATATTATATGTTTTTGATAAGGTATATATTTCTACGCCAACATTTTTAGCACCAGCAGTTTGTAGAAAACTAATTGGACGATTCCCCTCAAAGCCGATAGCGCCATATGCAAAATCATGAACGACACAAATATTATTTTTATTTGCTAGCTCTACTGTTTCTTCAAAAAAAGCAGCTGTTGCCATAGCACCTGTAGGATTATTCGGATAGTTTAAAAACATTAACTTTGCATCTTTCAGCACAGATTCTGAGATATTTTGATAGTTTGGTAGAAAATTATTTTTCTCTTCAAGTGGCATTACTTCCATGTTTGCCTTTGCTAGCGCAACTCCAGACAAATAATCTGGATAGCCTGGATCAGGGACTAAAACGGTGTCACCTTCATTAAGCAAACAAACGGGCAGCTCTACTAATCCAGCTTTTCCGCCAAAAAGAACAGCTATTTCTGTTGCTGGATCTAACACTACATCGTATTCTCGTTTATAAAATGCTGCAACCGCCTCTTTTAAAAAATCATGGCCTCGAAATGGGGCATATTTATGATGTTGTGGTTTCAATACCGCATTTTGCATCGATTGTACAATATGTTGCGGTGTTGGCTGATCCGGATTTCCTTGTCCTAAGTTAATGACATCATGACCTAATGCAACTACTTTTCCGCTCTTTTCAACAAGGGATGCAAAAAATTGTTTCGGTAACGTTTGTAACAATTTTGATTGTTTAAAGTTTTTCATTTGTACACCTTCTTAAAAAAATGTTGAAATACTAGTGACAAATCATATAATGTTAAAAGCAAAATGTAAAGAGTTTTTTGAAATTTTCTGTAATGGGCTATACACAATGAATAATAAATTGTAAATTAGATGCAGGTAGCAGAAAACGACGAAGGCTAATAAAGGGGGACTTTTATATGTCATGGAAAGTAGCTTGTATTCAGTTTGATATAACGTTCGGTTCACCGCAAGAAAATGTTAAAAAAGTAGAAAAATTGATTATGGAAACTGTACAGAAATATAGCCCTAAAATTATCGTATTACCAGAGTTATGGACGACAGGGTACGATTTAACCCGGTTAGACGAAATTGGTGACAATAACGGTGACACTACTAAAAAAACACTTCAAATGTTAGCAAAAAAACATAATGTTCATATTGTCGGTGGTTCCGTTGCTAAAAATACATCTAAAGGTACATATAACACCATGTACACTGTAAACGACGAAGGCGATATTGTAGGTGAATATAGTAAGCTACATTTGTTTCAGTTAATGTATGAGCATCTATACTTACAACCAGGAAAAAATGATGGATTATTTCAACTAGATGGGGAAACTTGCGCTGGAGTTATTTGTTACGATATTCGCTTTCCTGAGTGGATTCGTACCCATACAACGGGAGGCGCAAAAGTGGTTTTCGTCGTTGCGGAATGGCCATTATCACGGCTCGAGCATTGGAGAGCTTTATTAATTGCTAGAGCTATTGAAAATCAATGCTATGTAGTTGCAGCTAACCGTGTTGGGAAGGACCCTAATAACGTATTTGCTGGCCATTCAATGATTATCGACCCATGGGGGGAAGTTTTAGCGGAAGGTTTGGAAGACGAAGCAATCGTTGTTAGTGACATTGATTTAGAAAAAGTGGAGAAGGTTCGGAAGCAAATACCGATATTCGAAGATCGGAAACCTAGTTATTATTAATACTATGTTAAAAGCATTGTAGCGTTATTGTTGCAATGCTTTTTTATTTTTATAGTATACATTTTTAAAAAACCTTTGGGGCAATTCTGAAAATAGGCTAGTAGTATGTTAGTTCGTTTCTCTTCGCGTTCAGTCATTTGATTTTCACGAGAGTATGTTGAGCGTTCCCTCCCCTTCCACTGCTTTTACTAACACGGTGGAAAAATCCTCCTGTTTATATTCTTTATGGTTCCTATTATGTTACATATTTATTAACTTAAAAAGGACTCCAAAATTGGAGTCCTTTTATTATTTGGCTAGCATTATTATTTTTGAACGTTAGCAGCTTGAGGTCCACGAGCACCTTCAACGATTTCGAAAGTAACTTCTTGACCTTCTTCTAAAGATTTGAAACCTTCGCCTTGGATAGCAGAGAAGTGAACGAATACGTCGTCTTGACCTTCAACTTCGATGAAACCGAAACCTTTTTCTGCGTTAAACCATTTTACTTTACCTTGTAACATTTTTTGTTCCTCCTTGCGGGTTAACCCACGTAAAAATTTATTACTATTCTTGCTCGTTCACAAAACACTTCCAGACGAAATTGCTATTATTTCTGACTTTCCACATTATTTTCACGAACAAAAATAATAACTTTATAATAACAGGAATATTGAAAAAGTTCAAGACATACAAACGATTTTACCTAGTAGAAAAATAAATTCGGGCAGTTGTCAAGTAATTTTCGGTTGCTGTTAAATATTCGAACAGTTGTATGTAATTTCTCATTGCTGTTAAGTAATTTCGGGTAGTTGCTAAGTAATTTTCGAGTGCTGTTAAGTAATTTCGAATTGTTGTTAAGTAATTTCCGAGTGCTGTTAAGTAATTTCGAATAGTTGTTAAGTAATTTCCGAGTGCTGTTATGTAATTTCGAATTGTTGTTAAGTAATTTCCGAGTGCTGTTAAGTAATTTCGAATTGTTGTTAAGTAATTTCCGAGTGCTGTTAAGTAAAATCAGTCGTCATGCACACTTTCTAAATTGCACGTAAAAAAATTCATCCATCTTGCATAGAGAACCGTCTTTTACTTTTGAAAGTTGACAATTTGCGCTTAAAATCTGATGTAAATTAGCATTCTCGCTCCGATAACAGTAACATTTATTATTTTAAACCGTCTGAGTGGGGCTAATGTGCTAAATTCATCTTTGAAGAGCAAAGAAAATAACAAACACTTCATTATTTTTAAAAATTTTCTTGACAATTATTACTTTTACAAGTTATGATTCTCACCAAGTGATATTTTACAAAAATACATACGAACGTAGTATTAACTACTACGAATCTCTTATCAAGAGCAGGTGGAGGGAATTGGCCCGATGAAACCCAGCAACCGACCGTAATATTGTCGTGAGACAAGGCGTTCTAATAGAACGCCGAAGCTTTTGCTTCGTAAGGCACGGTGCTAAATCCAGCAGAAATTACTTTCTGGCAGATAAGAGGTGCGAAGAATCGAACCTTCAAGCCTCTTTCAATATGGAAAGAGGCTTTTGTTATTTTTTTAACGAAAGCCTCCTACACACTTTTTATGGAGGGTTAAACAATGACAACATTAACTAAAACGTACGAACCATTAACAGAAACTACTGCAATCGAACTAGCAATTAAACTACATTTCTTTGAAAATAGCACTAGCATAAACTGTAAAGAAATAGGTGACGGCAACTTAAACTTAGTCTTCCACCTTACAGACGAAAATAACAAAGGTGTAATTATAAAGCAGGCATTGCCTTATGCAAAAGTCGTAGGGGAAAGTTGGCCACTTACTTTAAAGCGTGCTCAAATTGAAAGTAACTCATTAAAAGAAGCTGCCAAACACGTTCCTTCGCTCGTTCCAACAGTTTATTATACGGATGAACATTTAGCGATTACTGTTATGGAAGATCTTTCGCATTTAACGATAAGTAGAAAAGGCCTAATGAATGGTGAAGACTATCCTTTACTATCAGAGCATATCGGACAGTTTTTAGCCAAAACGCTATTTTACACTTCTGATTTCGGCTTAAATCAACAAAAGAAAAAACTTTTACAGCAACAATTCGCTAACCCAGAACTATGTAAAATTACAGAGGATTTAGTGTTTACAGATCCATTTTATGATAGTGAAACGAATAATTTCGAGCGTGAATTATTACCTGTCGTATCCGAGATTTGGAACGATTCTTCTCTTAAACTTGAAGTAGCAAAGTTGAAATATTCATTTTTAACAAATGGTGAAGCTCTACTACACGGGGATCTTCACACAGGTAGTATTTTTGCTAGTAATAATGAAACGAAAGTGATTGATCCAGAGTTTGCTTTTTTCGGTCCTATTGGGTTCGATGTTGGTCAATTTTTTGCTAACCTTATCGTAAATGCCCTTAGTAGAGAGCCACAAAAGCAAGGTGTATTATTTGATCATATAAATAAGACTTGGGACGTTTTTACGACTGAATTTACAAAACAATGGACTTTAGACAGTGTTGAATATTTTACGAAAACTGAAGGATATTTGTCCTACGTTTTTCAATCAATATTGGAAGACACAATTGGATATGCCGGTTGTGAATTAATTCGTCGTACCATTGGCCTTGCTCACGTAGCCGATTTAGATAACATCCCTTCCATAGAAACACGATTAAAAGCGAAAACAAAAGCTCTGCAACTTGGCAAATATTTTATTTTGAATAGAGCCAATATTCACTCTGTTGAAGATTTCATCCAAGTTAGCTTACAACATGTACAACAATAAGGAGTAGATATAATGACAACTGTAAGAAACATTCCCATTTCTGTCGAATGGAAAGATACGTATATAAAACTATTAGACCAGCAGAAGCTACCGAACGAAACTGTTTATGTACAATTAAAGACGATTGAAGATGTATGGGATGCAATCGTTACGTTAAAAGTTAGAGGTGCGCCTGCGATTGGGATTGCAGCGGCATATGGGTTAGCCCTTTCCACTAAACAATATAATGTAGAGTCTATGGATGAATTTAAAGATCTTTTCATTAAAGATATAGCTTATTTAGCGAGTTCTCGCCCGACAGCCGTGAACCTATTTTGGGCGTTAGAAAGATTAACAAATGTTTTACATGATAGCAAATCTGTAAACGAAGCAAAAACCAATATAGTTCACGAAGCGATACAAATTCAAGTGGAAGATGAAGCGGTTTGCCACCAAATTGGCGATAACGCCCTCTCTTTACTTCAAAAAGGCGATAAAGTTATGACCATTTGTAATGCTGGTTCTATCGCAACGGCTCGATACGGAACTGCTTTAGCTCCCTTTTACCTTGCAAAAGAAAAGGATTTTCCACTTTCTGTTTTTGCATGTGAAACTAGACCAGTTTTACAAGGTGCTAGATTAACAACATGGGAGTTACAACAAGCTGGTGTGGATGTGACGTTAATAACCGATAATATGGCTGCCCATACGATTATAGCTAAGCAAGTTTCTGCTATTATCGTTGGTGCCGACCGTATAACTGCAAACGGAGATACAGCTAATAAAATCGGTACATTAGGTTTGGCCATTTTAGCGAAACATTTCAACATTCCTTTTTACGTCGCTGCACCTTTATCAACTTTCGATATATCATTAAAAACTGGAGCTGAAATTCCAATTGAGGAACGAAGTGAAACAGAGGTTACGACAATTGCTGGCGTGAAAGTTGCTCCAGACGGAGTTTCTGTTTTTAATCCAGCCTTTGATGTAACACCGAATGAATATATTACAGCAATTATTACGGAAAAAGGAGTTATACTAGGAGATTTAAAAGAAGAAATAGTTAAGTTATTTCAGTAAAGTTTAGACGTTTGGTGATTTACCAAACGTCTCTTATTATTCTTAAAAGCTTGATTCCCTTATTCTATCTTAGCCCACATTTCTTTTGGATTTAGCTCATAAATACCGTTTTCTCTATACATATAGTGATTGTTAATAAATTCGCGTCTTATTGTAGCGTAGTCTTCATGATATTTTTTAATATACTCATTAATCTCTTGTTCTGTATATTTCTTCCCTAGTGTTACTCCTTCTAACATATGCTCAAAAATCATTAATCTTTTCTTTCGTTGAGCAGGAATTGTTTTTAATCTGCCATCAGGCAATAAAAAATTTTTAATAATATCTTCTTTTTGTTTTCCCATTACATCCATCCCCTTTTTCGCTCGATCCATTACTTTTAAAATAGATTCATTAAAAAACTTTAAATCTTTTTCATTTAAATAATAATAAATCGTATTTTTCTCTCGCTTCTCTTTTATTGCACTAACTTCTTTTAGCTTATTCATATGGTGAGATATCGTTGGAGGTGTAACACCAAGCTTCTCCGCTAATTGTTGGCCTGATAAAGGTTCCTCCGCGGCTAAAAGGATGAGCAGTTTAATTCGCGTTTTATCCCCTAACGCCTTATAAAAGTTAACCATTTTATTTAATTGCATCTTTCAAAACCTCCACTAATTAGAAAACCATCTAATTAGATAATAATCTAATTAGATGGTTTTTTCAACATTATTTACCAAGCCTATACAATATTTGTTGTTTTTGTTCTTTATCAATTACATGTAATTTACTTAAAACTTCCGTATAAAAAACTAATTTTTTCCGTTTACGCATTAAAAACACCCCTTATGTTGTATTAATGCAACTTTTTTTGTATTAGTAAATTATATGCAGTCTATTGGCTTTTAAAAACTTGTCCAAAAAAGAAATATATTGTTATCTCCATTTTTACTCAACAAAGAGAGGTCGGGACATTACTATTTTGATCTAATAAATAAACGAACAGAAAATTGTAGAGTGGAAATAACCCGCTCCGGAAATATACTTCGCTTTCCGCGGTCGGCTGGTGAGCCTCCTCGTGCTAAAGCACTGCGGGGTCTCACCTATGCCTTACCTCGAAGCTGCTGAAAAAGGTTGTTATATTTAAACCAGATAAAAATTTATAGAAATAAAAGGAGTACTTTTTGATTTTTAATCAGAAAATACTCCTTTTTATCTCCTTCACAGGTCAATTTCTTACCTATTTTTCATTTATTAGTTTGATTATCCTCTTCATATTAGTGACAAATATGGTGGTAGCTCCTTGTATTTTCATACCAAATAGACCCGAGGAATTGGCTTTTTTATACCCGTGTCTATGTTTTAATTCGCTATTTTTAGCCTCAATTTTGTAACGTGTTTTAGCTAATCGCTTAAATTCCTCTGTTTCTTGAAATGCTTCTTGGGAAAGGTGTTCCGAGGATTTAATCGATACTGAATACGTTTTGGTTTTGGCCCCTTCTATATAACAGCCATCGCGTAGCGGACAAACTTTACATTTCTCTACATCAAAAAAGTATTTCAACTGCGGATTCTGGGATGTATCTTGTCTTTTTTTAACTGACTTCTTATTAGCTAAATGGCCAGCGGGGCATACATACATATTTGCGTCCTTATTAAATTCAAATTCCTTTCCTCTTTTACGATTTCCGTTCGTAATGATAGGATGCAGGCGAGAAATTAATTGCTTTTCGTTCTCATTCATATATTGTAGATTATCTTTACTAGAGTATGCGGTATCTCCAACTACTGTATCCACCATGAAACCATTTTCCTCACTAGTCTCTACCAATTCTTTTAAGTACTTGGTATCGCTTTTCTCACCTGAGGTAACCACGGCAGCCGTAATAATGCGTTCATCTGACATCGCAATATGTGTCTTATATCCCAAAAAGGAATAATCTGAAGCTTTATATCCTTTTCGTGCATCGGGATCTCCGCCATAATTCGCTTCTTCTTGAATATCCTCCACAACTTCTTTTACCATGTTGATTTTTTCTTTAATAGCTGGCAACTGCTTTAATTGTTCCTCTTTTTCGAGAACCTCGAGTATGGCAGTGGTATAAGCTAACTCATCTTCTAATGAATCTGTGGCTGGTTTATCTGGGAACTTTTCTTTTATAGATGGTTGATGTTGATAGGCAACTTTCCGTAATGATTTAGATTTCTCTTGAACATATTCATTCGCTGTTTTGGAATGGAAACGTGATAATGTATGCGTGGCATCTACAATAATCGTGTTACTCTTTAAAACCTCGTGTTCCAATGCAAGTTCGACTGTCTTCGCCACAAGTACATTCATTAAGTCCTTATCTTTCAAACGTAGTCTTCGAAATTTGGTTAAAGTACTAGAATGGATAACAGAAGCCTCTGGGATAAGATCCAAAAAATATTTAAAAGACAAATCATACCTAGCTCGTTCAACTAAGTCTGCATCAGACAGATCATGTATTTGTTTTAGAAGTAAATATTTAAACATTCGAACAGGTGGTTCAGCATTTCTCCCAGTATCTAAACAATACTTATCTTCTAGTTCCTCTTCCACAAAACTAAAATCGACCAATTCCTTCATTTGACGAAGAAAGTTATCTTTCGGAATTAACATATCGTAAAGTTGGTAATGTGCGCTTAAAGGTAATGAAGGCTGTCGTTCTAACATTGGAAATCCCCACTTTTTAATATAATAGGTTAATTATATTAAAAAGTGGGGATATTGTGTATTCTTATAGGGACTTTTTCAGCAACTTCGCCTTACCTCCCGCAGTCTTTCATGTATTACAAGCTATACACCACAGAGAATGAAAATGGTTTTTGCGTGGCTATACTAATGCTACGGCTGGATGAGGAAGGTCGTGACTCCTTGGTGTGTGTGAGCCCTCCCCGCAGTCTGACTCCTTCGACCACGGTGCATCACAGATTGTTGCTCCCTTTATGGGAAGCACTCATGGTAGATTAACCCTATTCTGGTTGTTGCACCAGCCTCAAAACTTCTTCGCCGTAGAAAGGATGTTTTCAATGGAAGTAATCATTGAGAATGCTTGTGGTATGGATGTCCACAAGGATAGCATTACTGCATGTGCCATTACAGCAAAAGGAAAGGAGATTGAAACTTTTTCAACTAAAACTATATATCTTATAGAGTTGGTGGACTGGGTTAAGAAACACAACTGTACCCATGTGGCGATGGAAAGTACAAGTGTCTACTGGAAACCTATTGTCAATTTACTAGAAGCAGAAGGTATTGAATTTCTAGTTGTGAATGCTCAACATATTAAAGCTGTTCCTGGGCGTAAAACCGATGTGAAAGATGCCGAATGGATTGCCAAATTACTTCGTCACGGTTTACTTAAAGCTAGTTATATTCCTGACCGAAATCAGCGAGAATTACGTGAACTTGTGCGTTATCGTCGTAGCATAATTGAAGAACGTGCCAGACAATATAATCGGATTCAAAAAGTGTTAGAAGGAGCTAATATCAAGCTTGGCTCTGTTGTTTCTGACATTATGGGAGTTTCTTCTCGTGATATGCTTCGATCCATAGCGGAAGGGAATGAAGACCTTGAAGAGTTAACAAACTTTGCGAGAGGAAGAATGAAAAATAAAAAAGATGAATTGAAACTCGCACTTCAAGGGTATATTCAAGAACATCAACGATTTATGATAAAAACGATTATGGATCATATCGATTTCCTAACTGAGCAAATCGATAAACTAGACAAAGAGATAGAAAAAAGGATGGAAGACGATCAAGAAGACATAGATCGTTTAGATTCCATTCCTGGCATTGGAAGAAAAATGGCGGAACAAATGCTTGCAGAAATTGGTCCAAATATAAAAGAGCAATTCCCGACTGCACCCCAACTATGTTCATGGGCGGGTTTAGTTCCAGGAAATAACCAAAGTGCTGGAAAACGTAAGTCATCCAAAACGATGAAAGGAAACAAATATCTTAAATCAGCACTCATTGAAGCAGCTCATTCTGTTCGAGGGTCTAAAAACTACCTTGGTGCACTTTACCGTCGGACTGCTTCACGTAAAGGTAAAAAGCGTGCAGCAGTTGTTGTAGCCCATGCGATGTTACGAATCTCCTATTATCTCTTAACACGAAAGGAAATGTACGTAGATCTAGGAGAAGACTACTTCGATAAGCAAAGACAACAGTCCATTGTTAGACATTCACTACGAAGATTAGAAAATTTAGGCTACACCGTGACACTAGTTGAACCAAAAGTTTCATAAAGCGATCCCAAAAAGTCGATAGATTTTTGAGTATGACGCTCTCCTCAAAAAACAAGAATAAGCTGCGTCTAATTTAGTATTGCCATTTTTCCATATTTTAGTGTTATATTTTCATGGTAGGAGTCTACGTATATTTCCTCCGCTAATTCTGCAATTTTTCGTTTTTTATCATGATCGTATTAGTTTCATCTCAGCCTCTTTTTTAAAGTTGTATACCTTCGATTTCTAATAATCGTTCTTTCAAATGCACATTATTTCCTGCATAACCTACTAGTTTTTTATTATGACCAATTACTCTATGACACGGTACAACAATTGGAATTGGATTTCTACGGTTAGCCTGCCCAACAGCTCTAACTGCTTTCGGATTATTGATTGCAACAGCCACGTCTTTATAGCTTTGCAACGTTCCATATGGTATATTTTTCAACGCATCCCAAACTTGTCGTTGGAATTCAGTACCTTGAATACGTATCGGTAAATCGAAGGTTATCCGCTCATTATTAAAATACTCAAGTAACTGCTTTTCAACTAATAAGCAAATTGGATGTTCTGGCTCCCACTTTAAAGGCTGAAAAGATTTTAAATCCTCTTCAAAAAAATCGACACTTACTAAAGCTTCTTCATCACATACGATAAAAAGTTGACCAAAACTGTCGATATCTATTGATTTATAAAAATACAAACCTCTCACCTCTCATTTAAGTTCTTCGGTAAATATATGTGAAAGGTTGTCCCTTTTCCTACTTCACTATCTACTTCAATATAACCTTTATGTTCTTCTACAATTTTATAACTTACCATTAAGCCTAATCCAGTCCCCCTGTCTTTCGTTGTATAGAACGGCTCCCCTAATTTTTTCAGTTTATCTTCAGGTATTCCAATTCCTTGGTCCTTAATTGAAATAGTAACATAGTCGTTCTTTTCACTAATTGAGATAGTAACCGTCCCGCCTTTAGGCATCACTTCAATCGCATTTTTTAATATATTAATAAAGACTTGCTTCAATTGCTTTGGTTCACAGTATAATATTTCTTTCTCACTCGCAAAAAACGTTTCAAACTGTACGTTCTCTAAAACCGCCTGCGCGCTCATTAAATCAAGTGTTTCTTTCATAATTTTTGTGACATCTTTCTTTTCATATGAAATAGCCTGCGGTTTAGCTAGCACGAGAAATTCTGTTATGATCGATTCAATTCTATTTAGCTCTGAACTAATAACATCAAAATACATCGAATACTTGCTTTCATCTACACTGCTCTGTAATAACTGAATAAATCCTTTTAATGCTGTCATCGGATTTCTTATTTCGTGAGCAATTCCAGCAGCAAGCTCTCCTACTACATTTAAGGTATCAGACTTTTTCAGTTGTTCCTCCATCTCGCGTTTATCAGTAATATCTCGGAAGAAAGTCATATGTAAACCTTGAATTACATTTTTCTTCGCTGAATATTCGATAATCCTTTGACTTTTTTCCGTAACATAAACAGATTCCCCACTTATTTCGCTCAGTTCACCAAAGTTATTCCAGTTGTCGTAAACCGTCTCTATTTTTTCATTCGGCAAACAATTATGAAGTGTTTTATTCATAAGTTGTTCTTTTTCTATCCCTATTATTTTACAAGCATTCTCATTAACATCAATAATCGAGAAATTGTCATCCCATAGTACAATTCCATCCATTGCATTATCAAATATCTTCCGAAACTTTTGTTCACTTTCTCGTAAATCTTTTTCCATTTTTCTTCTTTCACTAACATTACGGAAAATGACAATATTATAGCCATCAATCGTTCCTTTGCTAGCAGTAAATTCCAGCAATTTACTTTGACCATTTGCCATATGAAAAAGAAGTTCTTCACGAATTTCCCCTTTCATAATGAATTGTCTCGCAATATGACCAAACCTTTGGTAACTTTCTTTCGGTAAAAATTGACGTATATCTGCACCTATTAGTTCATCGAGCGGAGCTTCAAACGTTCTACTTGAAACAGGATTCGCTCGCACTATGATACCATTATTGTCTAGTAGCACAATTGGATCTGTAGCTTTTTGAAACATTTGTCGGAACCGCTCTTCACTCCTTTGAAGTTGCAGTTCCATATTTCGCTTTCCGGTAACATCACGCATAATACCTAAATAATAATCATCATAAATGTTAGCAGTGATGGAAAACTCAAATAATTTTGTTACTCCATCGTTCGTCGTAATTGGTAGCTCTCCTCGTACTCTCCCATACTCCTCTAAAAATCTCCACATTTTTTCAATCTTAAATCGATATTGTTCCTCTACAAGGTCATATAAAGTATTGTGAATTAATTCATATTTTGATTGGGAAAGGCTAGAGCAAAACGCTGGATTTACATCAATGAAATCTCCTTCTCTATCAAAAAGGACTATACCATCAATTGCTCGAGTAAACACTTCTTGATACATTGGTGCTCTACGAGTCGGTCCATAATCGACTACTTTTCTTGCTTCTCTCATTACAACCGTGTATGTTTCTCGTTCCTCACTTGCAACTACTGTATATTCTACTATTTTAATATCACCGTTATCTAGTTTTAAAATTAATTCGTCCCGATGCTGACCGTTACTATCTATTTTATATTTTTGATTTTTCACTTCATCTATTGTCATCAACTGTAAAAAATCGTATAACGTTCGTTTCTTTAACTCTTCTTCCGTTAAATCAAATAATTGAC
Source organism: Sutcliffiella cohnii (assembly GCF_002250055.1). Taxonomy (NCBI): domain Bacteria; kingdom Bacillati; phylum Bacillota; class Bacilli; order Caryophanales; family Bacillaceae; genus Sutcliffiella; species Sutcliffiella cohnii. Next base: position 1,845,514 of record NZ_CP018866.1, on the reverse strand, counting down.
ATGCCTTCGGATTGCTTAGCACAAAATAGCTCTCTTTATTTAGAATTACTAGTGCATCGTTTGCAACACGAAATAACATATCCTTCAACTCATTTTCTTGCTTCAACTTAGCGAGTTCTTTTTGGAGATTTTCTACCGTTTCATCCGTTTTCATTCCATTTGTCATACGTTATCACACCCGTTCCTACAATATAACTAATAACTACTTCTACAAAAAGAGCATAGATTCCTTTCCATTTGACACTTAAATCTATTACTAATCAATATTTTTGTAATATTTTCACACTTTATGTTCATACTGCTAATATTATACAAGGAATAACAACAGTAAAATAGTGCGATTTTTCCTATTCGTATGATAGAATAAATAAGTTATATTTCAAAATAGGAGTTTATAAAAATGAAAACAATAGTTACGACATTAAACGCAAAATATATTCATACGAACTTAGCAATCCGTTATTTAAAAGCATATGCAGAGCCTGATTTTGATGTTGAATTAGCCGAATATACGATTAAAGACCCTGCTATGAATGTTGTCTCCGATCTTATTCAACGTAATCCTGAAATAATAGGTTTCAGCTGTTATATATGGAATATTGAAGAGACAATAAAAATTATTAATATGCTTAAAAAGATTAATCCAAACTTAACCATTATTATAGGAGGCCCAGAAGTAACATACGACGTTTCTTATTGGCTTGATCGACTTACCTCTGTTGATTTCATCGTTATCGGCGAAGGTGAAATAACGTTTAAAGAAATACTACAACAGTTAAATAGTGATAAAAATTTCGAGCAAATTTCTGGCTTGGCATACAGAAAAGATGGAAAAAACGTCATTACTCCTCAACGGAACAAAGTAGACTTAAAAAATTTACCATCACCGTTTCGTTTTGAGGAAGATAAAACACAACTATCAAAAAGAGTCACCTATATTGAAACGAGTAGAGGTTGCCCGTTCAGTTGCCAATTTTGTCTTTCTTCCATTGAAGTTGGTGTTCGATACTTTGATCGTGAAAAAGTAAAAGATGATATTCGTTATTTAATGGATAACGGAGCAAAAACGATAAAGTTTGTCGACCGCACGTTTAATATTAGCCGTAGTTACGCAATGGAAATGTTCCAGTTTTTAATTGATGAGCATAAACCGGGTACAGTATTTCAGTTCGAAATTACTGCTGACATTATGCGACCAGAAGTTATCCAATTTTTAAACGATAATGCGCCGAAAGGACTTTTCCGTTTTGAAATCGGTGTCCAATCAACGAACGACGCAACAAATGAATTAGTAATGAGGAAGCAAAATTTCTCGAAACTATCTAGAACTGTTTCAATGGTTAAAGAAGGAAACAAAATTGACCAACATTTAGATTTAATAGCTGGCTTACCGGAAGAGGACTATAACAGTTTCCGTAATACGTTTAACGATGTATTTGCACTTCGCCCCGAGGAGCTCCAATTAGGATTTCTAAAGTTATTACGAGGTACAGGGTTACGATTAAGAGCTGCAGATCATAACTATCTGTATATGGATCACGCACCATACGAAATGTTGGGCAACAATGTGTTAAGCTTTCAAGACATCATACGAATTAAACAAGTGGAAGATGTTTTAGAAAAATATTGGAACGACCATCGTATGGATACAACGGTTGAATATTTGGTCACGCATGTTTTTGAAACTCCTTTTGACTTTTTCCAACAGTTTGGGGCATTTTGGGACGAACGTGGATGGTCACGAATAGGGCATCAATTAGAAGATCTATACAAACGATTATATGAATTTTTACATGAAACTCACCCACAAAAAATTCATATTATCGAAAGCATCATGAAGTATGATTATGTAAAGGGGCAAAAGTTCAAGCCGCGTAAACCTTGGTGGCCAGAATCAATTGCTCGAAATGAACGATCTCACTATTATCAAGGAATATTAGCTAACAATGATTTACTTGGTGATAATTTTGTACAACATCAATTATCTGAAAAAGATATATATAAGCATACGATTTTAGAGGAAATTCATTTTGACTTAGCACACTTTTTACAAACAGGAGAAGTACATGAAGCAAAACAAATTATGTTAGTGTACTTTAACCAAACATTAAACCGTTCTGAAGTTTATTGTACTCCTTTAGAAGATGTAAAAAGATTAACTGTGCAAAAATAATTGCGGCTGGGACAAAACTAAATAATCAAGAAAAAAAACGAACAATCGACAATCTAGCGGAGGAAATATACGTAGACTCCAGCGGGAGGAAAGGCATAGGTGAGACCCCGCAGTGCGAAGCACGAGGAGGCTCACCAGCCGCCCGCGGAAAGCGAAGTATATTTCCGGAGCGGGTTATTTCCACTCTACTGTTTTTTGTTCGTTTTTATTTTGATAAAATAGTTATGTCCCAACCTAATTTTCTGTTCTAACCAATAATCGTTAGCATTTTCCTTTTTTGCTATTTGATTCTATCGCATTTTCATAAGCTTTAATTGCATTCATATCACCAAACTCTGGTCCAAACTCTTCCATTAATATATCTTTATCAATTGCATGATCTTTTTTATGTGCTTGCTTCTTTTTACGCTTTATCGCTTTCTTTTCCATTCTATCTTCTCCTTTATCTTCCTTGTCTACCTTTTTTCGAATTACGATTAGCGCCCTTTATACTATCTTCTCCTTCATAGGCACTAGAAAATTCTGTATCCGGTAAACTTTCTGTCGGAGTTTTTGTTCCTTTCAATGCAGCTTTACGAGCAACTTTTCTTTTCGCCATCTCAATCACCCCTTAAATTCTTAATGTGTGATTCAAGTTACAACATTAGTTTTTGTATTTTTAAATGAATGTTACGTGCTATTAAATGGAAAGATCCGCATTTGTATTTTGTCAATCCGAATAGTAAAAAGAATTCATTAGGTAAAACTATTCGTAAAGCTAGTAGGAGGTGGAATTGCAGATGGATAAAGAAAAGCAACAAAATGATATAGAAGATGTACCATTTATAGACGAGACGATGCCACATCAAATCAGCGCTCCATCATTTAAAGGTTCTAATATTAAAATGAAACCACCATTTGTAAACAGCCACGGTGTCGTGATCGGTGATAGTAAATACAGTTCAGAAAACTCACCATTAAACAACTGGTCTGATGATGTTGACCCTGCTATTATGGCTGGTGACGAGTGGGTTCACCCTACAAACGATATCGGTTGGAACACCGCAGAAAACCGCGAACTAGTAGAAAAATCAAAAAATCCACAAGGAGTTCCATTCATGCATCCCGATAAAGATGTAGGATACGGAAGTGACTAACATTTAGACGAACAGTTTGCTGTTCGTCTCTTTTTGTGTGCAGAAGAAAAGTTTACACCTTATAATTTCTTCAACGATGAAAAAGTCAGAGGTTTATATTAACCACCTGACTTTTTCCAAATTGTGTCTCCTTCATTCGGCTTTCCTTTATTTGGGGGAGGATGTATTCCTTTTAATGAAACAAATACTCCAATTAGACAAAGTACTGTTAAGACGTAGAACATGATTTTCTCTGAAGCACCTATTAATAGCGCAATTGCAGGTGGTCCACTCGCCACACCTATAAACCGCATAGAACTATAAATAGAAGTAATTGTTCCACGTTCTTCTTTTCCGATACCTTCTGTAATAATGGCGTCTAAACATGGTAAGGATATACCAATTCCGATACCTCCAACTAAGAACAGCCCCATCGTAACCCATACATTATCAAAAAAGCTGTTAATAAAAACTGCCCCACCAAGAAACCCGATGCTACTTACTATTAACCATTTCATCAATATTTGGTTTTCCTTTATCTTTTTACCGGTAATATAGGAAGCGATACAAAGAGCCGCTAGCGGAATTGCTAAATATAGCCCCTTTTTCAACCCATCAATTTCATGCTTTTTCTCTAGCAAATCAGATAGATAAAAAAGAATGCCAAATAAAATAAACATCAAAATTCCACCGATAATAAAAATGGCCAAAAGCCATTTGGCATGCCTCTTAAAAATCCCTTTTACCCCTTGCACAAATTCTTTGAAAGGAACTGGTTTCTCTTTTTCCTTTTTAGGAGCTTTAACTAAAAAAATCATTAAAACGACAGATAAAGCACAAAATGCCGGTATCGCAAAAAATGGAAGAAACCAAATAATTCCTGCTAATAAAGCACCTAGTACTGGACTAAGTACTTTTCCTAACGTATTAGATGTTTCGATAATCCCTAGATTTTTACTAACTTCTGTTTCACTTTTAAACATATCCCCTATTAAAGGCATTACGATGGGAGAAGCCCCAGCAGCTCCTATGCCTTGTAGCGTCCTTCCGGCGAGTATGAGCCAATATGGGTTTTCGGCCTGCCAACCGGCCCACCCAGAAATGATTCCTCCTACAGCTGCAATAATTAAACTCGGAATGATTATCGCTTTTCTGCCTAGCCGGTCAGATAAATACCCTGCTACCGGTATAAGAACGATAGCTACTATTGAATATACTGTAATGATCATGCTAACTTGAAATGAAGTAATATCTAATTTTTTTTC